>CBFHAF010000271.1:0-6649 GCA_965653435.1 uncultured Chitinophaga sp. | reverse complement strand
AGGGTAAAAAAATGTGAAAATCGGGGATAGGGGTGTTATGTATTAAAAAATTTCGTAAATTCAATGAAGGCCGGATTAAAAGGCCCGCCAACTATGAAAGCATTGAGTGACATGTGGTTCGCCGAAGGGTTCATAGATTTCGAACTTAAAAAATATACCCTCCTCGCGTACCTCCAGGAAATCAACCGTTATTTCAACGAGAACAAGCTTTACCCGCAGCTGGGCGATGTGATCTTCCACTACAACAACCTGGTTGCTTTCAGGGACAACAAGCAGTTCCTCCAGCAGCATTTTCCCAAACGCCTCACCGCCGTGAACATGGAGCGCCTGCAGCTGCTTTACGAACAAATGATCGCGGACGATGAGCTGATGGAAGAGCTGGAATCCATCCTCCAATATGCGCTGCAGAAAATGAACGGCACTATCAAGGAAGGAACGGAGATATACGAGTTCGTGGAAGAAAAGCTGAACATCACGCCGGTAGGGCTTGTGCCGCTGGACAGCCAGGAGGGCTACATGCTCTTGTCCGACGGGCGTTTCAGCGATACGCGCGTATACCGTTACCGCCTTACCATTTTCGAAAGGCATGATGAAAAATACCGCGGCATTCACACGGATTATATCAGCACTTACACGCGCAGCCTTACGCAAACTTATTCAGGCATCAAACGCGACCTGATCCGCCACCGCAAAGACCTGCCTAACCCTGCCGTATACACGGTGGAAACAGACCTTGTGTTTCCCGTCGAAGAAACGCTGCTGCCGGTAGCGAAACGCTGCCTGGTGAAGTATATCACGGTGAGCAACGCATAAATGAAACACCCGGCGCAAGGCCTGCACCGGGTGTTACTATCTTTAAAACCATTACCGGAACTTACTTTAACTGCAGGCGCTTCGGCGCTTCATTACCGAATTTCACCTGCACTTCGTACTGCAGCGGCGAATAATAAGTAGCAATGATCTTCCTTATTTTTTCCTTGCTCTGCTCGATGTATTGGCCGTTGTTCTGCAGCTGCGAGCGGGAAGTTTCATAGAGTTTTTTCTGCACGTCGGTATAGGTTTCGTCGTCCGCAGACATCAGCCAGCCTTTCCTGTTGGCCGTTTCCATCTGGTTGAGGCGCAGCTCGTAACTCAGCAGCGAGGGGGCTGGCAGGCTTACGGTGATCAGTTTGTCCTTCTGCGACACGGAAAAATTCTGATCGTTCACGTCCACACCGTACTTGGCGGTGTAAGGCACGGTCACCCACACAGTATTTTCGGCGAAGACCTTTTTCAGGTTATCGGTCCATTCCCCGCTGTTGGCCACGTTGCTCCGTTTGATGGAAGCGTTGCCCTGCACTTCAAGGCTGGCCAGCTCCGCGATCTCTTTTACGATCAGGCTGTTGGAAAGCACCTGCTGGTTCACGTTCTTCGAGCCGGAACAACGGCCCAGCATGAATATGCCGATGATAAACAAAATAATGACCGCCCATTGAATGATCTTCTTCATGTGAATATTTTATGAGTGTGCCGCGTTCATCTCAGGGTACGTTTTACCGATCCTTTTGCTCATGCTCCGCTCAGGGAATTCCCAAACGGAGAAGCCGAACTGTTTGTACAATCCCTGTGCGTCCTGCGTGATGAGCATCATGCGCCTGAGGTCCTGCAGGCCGGGGTGGGAGAGGATCACTTCCATCAGCCACTTGCTCAGCCCGCGCTTGCGCCAGTCCGTCAGCACGAATACATCCGCCAGGTAACCGAAAGTAGCCATGTCTGTGATCACGCGTGCAAACCCGATCTGCTGCCCGTTGGCATACAGCCCGAAACAAAGCGAGCCTTCAATGCTCCTTTCCACGATGGAGCGGGGGATGCCTTCCGCCCAGTAAGATTCCTGTGAAAGGTAGCGGTGGATCACGTCTGTTTGTAATAATGCCTTGTCTGTGGAAATGAGGAACTCGTCCTTCCGGGCTTCAACTGGTCTTTGCATGGTCTTCTGATTAAGGCCATAAAAATAACAAAAACGCCGGATGCATAGAACCGGCGCTTTCAATATTCCGTACGCTTGTTGTAAAAAGCTATGCGTATCGCTGCCTGCGCAGGAGGCGGGTATACAGTTGCGGCGTAAGCCCGGTCACTTCCATAAACTGGCGCTCCAGTGTATGGCGGCTGGTTTTGAAACGCAGGGCAAGCTCCAGCATGGCTACCTGCCCTTTTTGTTCAGTTAGGTAATCCACCATTTCATCCACCTGGCGAAGGGCAGGTTGCTGATGCGGTAACAGGCTTTCCAGGGCCAGATCCAGGATATGACGAATTGAATGGATGTCGGCAGTTTGTTGCAGCTCCTCTGCAGTGGCCTTCCAGCGGGCGTTCAGCCTGGTGAGGTCGCGGAAGTAATTGGTCACGGATTCCATGCTGATGCCCATCAGCCTGTGGCTGGCATAGGCGTTCAGCTGTACGATGACCGCGTTCAGGGGCCCGGTCACGCGGGCGTCTACCGCACAGGTAAAAGGCCCGGTCACAGATGCTTCAGGCAGCTCAAACGACGCATGGTCCATGGGTTTGAACGCCAGCCCGCCTTGTTGAATGAAAACCAGGTATTGCCTGCCTGCAGTAAAGAGTTTCTTTTTTGCAATTTCCGCAGCTGAAGTGATGTTCTGCAGAACAATGTACTGTTGCACAAAAGGATGCAAAGTATCTTTAGGACTAAGGATATAGGTGTTCATAGGATCTATTGCGGTTTTATCGTGAACCTTCCGCTCTTAAAACTGATGTAAATATAGCGAAATTACTATATGCAAGATCATTTTAATTAGAAAAATTTCTACGATACATGGAAGTTGTTGAAAATCTTCCAGTTAACAGCAGAATAACAAAAGTCCCGGCCATGGCCGGGACTTTTACATATTAAGTGCCTGAATATCAGTGGTCAAATCCCCAGTCCTTTCCTTTTTCCGTAGCCGGAACCCCCTTGCTCAGCCATTTGGGAGCGGGCGCTCCTTTGAGGAAATGGTCGAAGAACTGCTGTTCGCGCACCTGGATGTCTTTCCGGTTCTGCCGGTGCACCAGGTTATGGGCTTCGCCGTTATAATTAAGCAACCATACGGGTTTGCCCAGCCGGCGCATGGCGGTGAACATCTCGATACCCTGGTACCAGGGCACGGCCCCGTCCGCATCGTTGTGCATAATGGCCAGCGGCGTGGTCACTTTGGGAATATGGAACAGCGGGGAATTTTCGATGTACAGTTCCGGCTTCTCCCACAGCGTGGCGCCGATGCGGCTCTGGGAATGCTCGTACTGGAACTGCCGGTTCATGCCGCTTTCCCAGCGGATGCCGCCGTAGGCGCTCGTCATATTGGCCACCGGCGCGCCGGCCCATGCCGCTTTGAACAGGGGAGTGGCGGTAATGAGATAACAGACCTGGTAACCGCCCCAGCTCTGGCCCTGTATGCCCATATTCGCCTTGTCTATCCAGGGGTTTTTCGCCAGGGCTTCGGCGCCGCTCACGATGTAATCGTACGCGCTTTTGCCGGGGTGGCCGGTTTCGTACCGGATGTCAGGCGCCAGCACAACGTAGCCGCGGCTTACAAAGAACGTGATGTTCAGCCTGGAAGGCGTGGGAGCGGGCGGCTGGTAGGTATACAGCCCGTCCGTCAGCTTCTCGTAGAAATAGATCAGCACGGGATATTTTTTATTGGGGTCGAAATCTTCGGGCTTGTAAAGGATGCCTTCGGTGGTTTTGCCGTTGTAGGTATCCCATTTGAACAGCTCTGCGGTGCCCCAGTTATATTGCTGCTGCTGCGGGTTCAGGGCGCTGATGCGCGTGGCTTTGGCTATATCCGCGCCTGCAAACACGTCCGGGGATTCCTGGAAATTGCTGCGCTGGAAGAGGTACATATTGGCATTCTTCGCTTTGTCTACCGCGGAGTACGACCAGGGGCCGGATACGAGTTGCTGTAATCCTTTTTTATCCTGCAGCCGGAGGCTCCAGAGGCCGCCGTATTTGGTGGAATCGTTCTGCGCGGCCAGCAGCAATTGCTGTTTGGGCAGCAGGAAACGCTCCTCCCTGTCAAGCTTCAGGATGCGGAAAGAAGTGCGCAGCCTGCGGCCTTCGCCTTTGGTAAGGTTCACCGGCGCTTCTTTGCCCAGGGGATCCACCTGCCAGATATCATAGCGGTCGTTGATGTACACATACCGGTCGTGTTCCTGCCAGCCGTTTGTGCCGTAAGGGCGCGGGTAATCAGGCATGTCCATTTCCTCGTCGGTAATACGTGCCGGGATGTTGGCGCTGATCACACGGCTGCTGCCGGTGGCGGTCTCATAAACGTTCCACTGGCCTTGCGGCTGGTCGAACCAAAGAATGAAGCGGCCTCCGGGGGAAATGGAAAAACTGCCGTCGACGTTTGATTTAACGGGCCTGCGCTCGCCGGTGCTGATATTCACGGCGTAAGCGGTTTTGAGCGTATTGCCCGTCCACTGCAGGGCAACGCGGTTGTTCGCGTCCGTATAGCCGAGGCCGTAAGGGGCATTGCCTTCGTCGCCGGGGATGAAGTTCTCCATATCGGGATCGCCGAGCTGCACCATGCGCTGCTGCGCGGGGAAATATACGGCGGCGTAGTGCCGTTTCAGTTCCCGGTCCAGGTTCTTCAGCTGCATGGTTTGCAGGTAATCGTCCTGGTAATGCCAGATGTCCACTTTGGCGACTTCAAAATCCACGATGGTCGTGTCTTTCGGCTTAGGTACCGGAGCGGTGCCGAAAAAGAGGCGTTCGCCGTTGCGGGAAAAAGTAAGAACGCCGTCTTCCGAAAGGCTCCACCGGGGCGGGATGCCCTGGGTGGACCTGGTAACGGCGATCTCCGCACTGTCCTGCCCGGGTTTGAAATAATACAGGGAATAGAATTTCTGCAGGGCCTTTGCACTGTCGCGGCTGCCGAGGTAGGCGAGCTGCCGGCCTTTTTCGTCGAAGGCGAACTGTGCGAATGCGCCATGGCCGTTGCTCAGTGTGCTTGATTTGCGGGAAGCCACGTCCCAGAGCAGCACGGCGGGTTTGGCCAGGGAATCCTTTTTGGGAGGATTGATGACGAGCGCGATGCAGTTGCCGGGTTTGCTGATGGTGTAGGAGGTCACGCTTTTTACGGTGTCGGCGGATTGTTTGCCGAGGTACATGATCACGAGGTCGCCGGCTTCGGCGCCGCCGGGTTTGCCGGGCGTATCGTCATCCGCATCGGCTGCATCTTTCAGCGGCGCCGGTTTCGCCAGTGCGATGCGGGCCGAGGTGTCTTTCGGTTTATCTTTCAGGTAAGCGAGCAGGCCGCTTCCTTTTTCCGGTGTTTTGAAAGATTTGACCGCCGCGATCTTTGTGACGTCGGTTTGCCCCAGCTCCAGTATGCCGAGCGAATCCTTGGGCATATCGGCGGGCAGTTTCTTTTTAATGCGCGCCTGCCGGGTGTCTTTGAAAAACGGTTTGATATAGAAGATCACGTAGCGGGAATCTTCGGTGATCACCGGTGCGGAGCCGCGCGGGACGGTCACTTCCCGGCCGTTGTGCAGGTTGCGCACGATGAGCGTTGCGTCTCCTTCCTGCGGCGTAACGGTATAGGCGGCCCATTGGCCGTTGTTGCTGATGGTCTTTACGCCAATGCTCTGCCAGCCGTCGTACACGCTATGGTCCAGCGGTTTTTTGGATTGGGAGAAAGCGGCGGTCTGGATTAAAATGCTCAGGCACAGGCACCATCTGGCGGATCGTCTCATAGCAGGTAAAATTTAGATTTGGTTCAGATAACGCGTAAAATAATATTTTCCGGCGTACCGGGCGGCGTTAAGGTGATGAACGGTTTCAGGCGGAAGGTACACTGCGGCGGTGCTGCTTTATCACGCGCAGCATCTGCAGGGTTACGGACAGGAGGATGAGCGCCAGCCCGGCATAAAAGCCGCCCTGCAGCAGCTTGTTCTCCTGGAAGATGATGAACGCGAGAATGATGCTGTACAGCGGTTCCAGGTTAAAACACAGGTTCACGGTAAAAGCGGAGATCTTTTTAAGCGCGTTCATGGAAAGGTTGTACATCAGCACGGTGCAGAACCAGGCGAGTATCAGCAGGTACACCAGGTCCATGGCGGAAGGGATGAATGATGCAACGGGGAAGGCGCGCAGGTAAAAGGGCATCAGCAGGCTCAGGCCGAGGAAGCCCACGCCCAGTTCGTAGAACGTGATACTGGCCGTATCGTATTTTACGACCAGCCTTTTGTTGAACACGGTGAACAGTGCGCAGAACATGGAGGAGATGATGCCGAGGATGATGCCGGTGCGGTACTGGGTGTCGAAATGGAATATCAGCAGTATGCCGGCGAGGGTGAGCATGCTGAGCAGCATCTCCGTTTTGTCGAACCGGCGGCGGTTGATAAGCGGGTCGAAGATGGCGGTGAAAAGGCTGGTGAGGGAAAAGCACACTACGGCGATGGATACGTTCGCATACTTCACGCTGCCGTAAAAAAACAACCAGTGCAGCATTACCACGCAGCCGGTTCCGCCGATGCTGAGGATGGCCGGCAGCGGCAGCTTTTTCAGCTTGCCCTGCATGCGGAACAGCACGTACATGGTAATGGAAGTGAACAGCAGCCGGTACCATACGAGCAGGCCTTCGTTCATGGTGATGAGCTTACCGAGGATGCCGGT
>CBFHAF010000270.1:0-6650 GCA_965653435.1 uncultured Chitinophaga sp. | reverse complement strand
GTTCAGCGATTTGCTGCTCATAGTAAGCAGCTTGATGGTTTCCACCATCATATCCGTGAGGTTGCGGTAGTATTTGCGGGCCAGCAGCCGGATCTCTTTTTCTGTTTTTTCCGGGAATGCCTGGCGGAGGTTTTCCAGCACCACTTTGCGCCGGTACCCGAGTACGTGGTACACGAGCACATACAGTCCGTCGCTGATGAAATAAAGCAGCCACAGGGGAAGGATGGAAACGCTGTAACAGAATGCCAGTAAAATATAGTACATGAATCGTTTTCTCTTTAAATACCCTACAGGATAATATTTTCCACGAGATCGCTTTTGTATGGATAGTCCGTGTTGTAATGCAGGCCCCTGCTTTCTTTACGGAAGGCGGCCCCTTTCACGATGAGGTAACCGGCCGTGATCAGGTTGCGCAGCTCGCAAAGCTGCGGCGAAACGGCGGTTTCCTTATACAGGGCTTCCGTTTCGAGGTGCAATATGTCCAGCCTGCGCATGGCGCGTTCCAGGCGCACATTGGTGCGCACTATACCCACATAGTCGCTCATGATCTGCTTCAGCTCCTTGAGGCTTTGCGTAATGAGGATCATTTCGCGGGGAGCAGTGGTACCCAGGGTATTCCAGTCCGGCACATTTTCTTTGAGCCTGATCGTATCTATCACTTTCACTGCATCCAGGTAACAACGGTGGGCGAATACCATGGCTTCCAGGAGTGAATTGGAAGCAAGGCGGTTTGCCCCATGAAGCCCGGTGCTGGCGCATTCGCCGGCTGCGTACAGGTTGCGGATGGAAGTATGGCCATGCTCGTCGGTCTTGATGCCGCCGCAGCTGTAATGCGCGGCCGGAGCCACGGGTATCATGTCCTTGCTAACGTCTATGCCTATGGATTTGCACTTTTCGTAGATGTTTGGGAAATGGTGGATGAACTTCTCCATGTCCATATGCCGGCAATCGAGGTACACATGTTCGGTACCGGTGATCTTCATTTCACTGTCAATCGCGCGGGCCACGATATCGCGGGGGGCGAGGCTGAGGCGTTCATCATATTTGTGCATGAAATCTTCCCCGTTCTTGTTGCGCAGAATGCCGCCGTCGCCGCGCACGGCTTCTGTGATCAGGAACGAAGGGCTTTCGCCGGGCTGGTACAGGGCGGTAGGGTGGAATTGGATGAACTCCATATTCTCGATCCTGCCTTTTGCGCGGTAAACCATCGCCACACCGTCGCCCGTGGCTATTACGGGGTTCGTGGTGGTGCGGTATACCTGCCCGTTGCCGCCGGTGGCCAGCAGCGTAAGCCGCGACAATATCTTTTCGATCTTATTGGTCTTGAGATTGAGTACGTAGATGCCGTAGCATTCAATGTCCTGCGTGGATTTTGTAACGAGGTAGCCCAGGTGGTGCTGGGTGATCAGCTCCACCACGAAGCAGTGGGTGATCAGCTCTATGTTTTTTTTGCGGCGGATGGCTTCGAGCAGCGCGCGTTCTATTTCGCGGCCCGTCACGTCTTTGTGGTGGATGACGCGGAACTCCGAGTGCCCGCCTTCTTTGCCCAGGGCATAGTCGCCGTCCGGCGATTTGTCGAACTGGGCACCCCAGGAAATGAGCTCATTCACACGGTCTGGCCCTTCTTTCACTACGATCTCCACCACCTGCTCGTTGCAGAGGCCGTCGCCGGCGATCAGGGTATCTTCGATGTGCTTTTCAAAGCTGTCGTTCTCCAGGTCATTCACCACGGCTACGCCGCCCTGTGCATATTTGGTATTGGTTTCGTCTTCCCGGGTTTTGGTAATGATGGTCACCTTTTTATCCGGACATTGCTCGGCCACTTTCAGGGCATATGTAAGCCCTGCAATTCCTGAGCCTACTACCAGGAAATCTGTTTGATGCATAGAACATCAAAATTAGGTAATTATACCCGTTATTTAACCTTTACAAAGGGGATGTTCCGGGCTCTGCCAAGGGATATTTTGAACCCGGATATCCTGTTCTGCGCATCCCGCTCAAAGCACAGCGGCCCGTAAGGGCTGTCGAACCCGTCCCGGTACTGGGGTGTGAGCGGGAATTTCTGGTCGATCTTTTGAATGAACCATATGGCGGTGCCTTCGGCTTTGATGGTGATGCGGGCATCCGCATCTTCAGAATAATATTCGCCGGCATACCGGGCGGCGGCCCCGTCGTTGTTGATATTGGCGAATTCAACGGCAGTGTACAGAAGGCTGTCGCTGTTGGGCATTACCTGAACGAACTGGCCTCCGGAGAACAGGAGCGTACTGCCTGCGGCGGTTTTGAAAGTATTTTTCGCAACGGGCTGCAGCGGGGTGGGGCCGAGCTGGAGGCGGCCGTTTTGCAGGGAGAGTTTGGCGCCGCGCCCGTCGGAACTGCGTTTATACCAGCCCGTATAATTCCGGAGATCGTTTTCGGATACCTTGAAACTGGCTGCGGCAGCTGGTTTCAAGGCTACCGCCGGCTCCGGCACAAAAATATTGCGCACCAGCGACGCGGCATTGGTGGAATCGCTGTCGAAGGCGGAGGTGTTGCTCAGGAAAGCGAATACCAGCCCAAGTTTGGGGAAAAATTCCAGGTTAGCCCGGTAACTGGCCGTGGAGCCACTGTGAACGATCGCGTCCTGGCCGTTGAGCGGCGTTATGACAAGGCCGGCAGCATAGTTGTTGGGCTTGCCGTTGTTGAAGTGGCCGGTTTTGACCTGTTGCGGGTAAAGAGAGGGGGAGCCGAATTTCCCGCCGCTGTAAAACCCGGTCCATTTAATGAGCTCTTCGGCGGTGGTGAGCAGCCCGCCCTGGCCGTACACGCTTTCATTGGGCATATCATTTTCGAACTTCCCTTTCACGCGGGCGTAGGCCATAGTGCGCCCCGGCACCAGCAGCTTGTAGCTGGAGCGCCATATGGTGAGCGGCATACCGGCGGGCGTGAAGATGGCCGGGCCTGAAAATTCTGCCAGTTCTTTCCCGCTCACACGTTTCACCACTATCGCGAGCAGGTTGTAATTGGAGTTGCTGTAAATGTATTCCGCTCCCGGCACATTGTTCAGGGTTTTCTGCCTGATCATGATGGCCAGCGCGTCGTCGTTGTTGTATGTTTTCGTGCTGCGCCCCCAGCCGCTTATGGACGCCACGCCTCCCCAGTCCTTCAGGCCGCTCGTGTGCTGCATCATTTGCCGCAATGTAACCGGAGCGCCGTAATCAGGCAGCTCAGGAACATATTTGTGCACATCATCGTCCAGCGAGAGTTTGCCCTGCTGCTCGAGCAGCAGGATGGCGGCGGCGGTGAACTGTTTGCTCACCGAGCCCGCTTCGATGAGGGATCGGGTGGTCATGGGCACGCCATGCTCCAGGTCCGCCATGCCCCATGCTTTTGAAAAGATCACCTTGCCGTTGCGGCTGACAGCCATCTGTGCGCCCGGTCCTTCAGGCATGTATCTTGCAAAAGCGGCTTCGATACGGGTAAGGGTATCCTGCCAGGTTTGCGCAAAAGCGGCAGTGCAGGAAAAAGCGGCCAGGAAAAGGAGAAGGGATCTTTTCATGAAGGGAAGGGTTTCTATAAAAATAATGAATTATTTCGCTGTTTGCAGGTGCCGCAGGCTCCCGTGCACGATCATCCACTGGGCTACGCCGTAGGTAAGCATTACAAGCACGCTGCTTCCCGGAAAGGCAACGAGGAATTTTTCCACCGCCAGCATGGAGTCCGACAGCACGAACAACAGGGCCCCGCTGATGCAGAACCGCCCGGCCCTGCTGCTGTTCAGCCCGAAGGCACGCACGGCGGAAAGGAACATCAGGGATATGATCACCGTGTAGGCGATCACGGCAGGCTTGAGGTCGCCTATATCCGCGGTAATGCGCTGTACTAACCCCGATGCATATACGACCATTGCGGTCAGCACCGCGCCTTCTTTCCAGCCGGGTTTCGGCCTGGGCCGAACGCCAAGGAAAAAGCCGGTATACATCAGGTGCGCCGTGAGGAAGCTGATCAGTCCCGCCAGGAAATAATGCGGGAAAAGCAGGAATACATCGCCGGACCATGAAAAGATGATGGCGGCCAGGATAAAATTTTTACTGCGGTGAGGCAGCGTTCCGGCCAGCGACCATCCGTAGAAGCCCAGCAGGATCATGAGCAGTGGTTTCGTGGCGAAGCGGGCATAGGGAACGTCGAAGGCTATCACACACAAATCGGCCAGCAGTAAGAGGAAATATATTATTCCCCAGTGTTTTGGTTGCATACGCTTGTGGAATTCGGCAGGCAACATACGCTGTTTTTAATTAGTGAGCAATACATAAAAAGTTGTACCCTTTTGGGGCGGGCTCACCACTTTCAGCTGGCCGCCATGCGATTGTATGATCTGCTGCGAAAGGCTCAGCCCGATGCCGGAACCTTTCTTTTTGGTGGTAAAGAAGGGAATGAAGATCTTTTCCATCGCCTCGGCTTCGATGCCGGGGCCGTTGTCGGAAATTTCAATAACGATCTGCTGTGCGTTACCCAGCGACCCTTTCACGTGAATGAAGGGCTTATCGGTATGTTCGAGCGCGTCCATCGCGTTTTTGATGAGGTTGATAAGCACCATCTGCAATTGCGTTTCATCCGCGTGGATCTCGATATTGTCTGGCGAAACATGCGCCCGGTAAGAGATCCCTGCGGTTTTCATATCCGCCAGCAGCAGGTTGCTCACGGATTGTATGAGCTGCTTGAGGTTGACGGTTGTGAATTGCGGCTTAGGCAGCGTGGTGTAGTCGCGGTAAGCATTCACGAAGTTCATGATGCCCTTGCTGCGGCTCTCGATGGTTTCGAGCGCTTCCTTCAGGTCTTCCACGGCCTCCACCTGGTCGTCGGACGCCTGGATGTCGTGCTGAACGATCTCCTGCATGGTGCCGATGAGGCTCACGATGGGCGTTACGGAATTCATGATCTCGTGGCGCAGGATCTTGGTGAGGTTCTGCCAGGCTTCCAGCTCTTTCTGCTGTAATTCCGCATGGATGTTCTGCAGGGAGATCAGCTTCACCAGCCGTCCCTGCAAACGTACGGTGGCAGCGTGAATAGACAGCTGCTGGCCGTTTTGAGTGGGGTACAGCGATTTATGCCCCGCAGGCAGCTGCAGCAAAAGCTCGGCAAGATCAGGATGGGCCGTCTTCAGCTCGTCCAGGTAGCGCAGGCGGTAAATGCCCATCAGCCTGAACGCGGCGGGATTGATCAGTTCAATTTTCCCATCGGCGTCGAAAGATAGTACACCGATGCTGATATGCTGGATGATGGTATCGATGTATTTCAGGTTGGCCTCCCTTTCCGCACGTGTTTGCCGGAATGCTTCCAGCACTTCGTTGAACTGGTGGTTGAGGGCGCTGAAACTCTTTCCCAGCTTATTGTCCGCGCTGAACCGGATAGAAAAATCCTCGTACCGGATAGCTTCCAGGAACAGCGTGAGCTTGCGGTTCACGCGGTTGAGGTAATAATACAGGTTCATGATCTGCGCAATGAGGAAAGGCACCAGCAGCAGCACTACCAGCGGGTAACCGTTCCACCACAACCAGCAGCCGGCCATGATCGTGATAATGAGCACCACGATGCGTAAAAGGATATTCAGGCTAAACCGGTTCATCAGAGATTATATTTTTCCATGCGCCTGTACAGGGCGGCGCGGCTCAAACCAAGTTCCCTGGCCGCATCTGTAATATTTCCGTTGCATTTTTTCAAGGCCTGCGAGATCATGTTGCGTTCCATTTCCTCGAGGTTGAAACCGGTATCCAGCGACTCGGCGGCAGCATTCGTTTTCACGAATACGTCCTTCGGCATCAGGGTTTTGCCCTGGCAGAGGATCACGGCGCGTTCGATGGCATGCTGCAGCTCCCGGATATTGCCCGGCCAGTCGTACTTTTCCATCTGGGCGGTGAGGGTTTCGTGGAGGAAAGCAACAGGGCGGTTGTATTTTTTGCGGTACAGGCCCAGGAAATATTCCGCCAGCGGCACAATATCTTCTTTCCTGTCCCGCAGCGGGGGAAGGTGAATTTCTATGGTGTTCACACGGTACAGCAGGTCCTGCCGGAATAGCTGCTGGGCAGCCATTTGGGCGATGTTGCGGTTGGTGGCGCAGATCAGCCGCACGTCTACAGGTACGGCTTTGTTGGAGCCCACGCGGGTCACTGAGCGGTTCTGCAGCACGGTGAGCAGCTTGGCCTGGAAGGGAAGGGAGATATTGCCGATCTCGTCCAGGAAAATGGAGCCGCCGCTGGCTTCTTCGAAACGGCCGCTGCGGTCTTCACGCGCATCCGTAAATGCGCCTTTGACGTGGCCGAACAGCTCGCTTTCGAAAAGGGATTCGCTGAGCGCGCCGAGGTCCACGCTCACGAAAGATTTATCGCGGCGCAGGCTCAGGGAGTGAATATGCCGGGCCAGCAGGTCCTTACCGGTACCATTCTCGCCCAGGATGAGGATATTGGCGTCTGTTCCGGCCACGCGTGAAACGGTTTCCATCACTTCCTGCATGGCGGGACTGTCGCCTATCAGTACATTATCGGTGTGCAGGGTGGCGCCGCCCGCTTTCTTTTCCTGTTTGGCCTGGTGGGTTTGCACGGCGGTCTGCAGGGTGGCCAGGAGCTTGTCGTTCTCCCAGGGCTTCAGCACAAAATCCACCGCGCCGGCTTTGA
>CBFHAF010000269.1:0-6652 GCA_965653435.1 uncultured Chitinophaga sp. | reverse complement strand
AGCCCGTTTGGTGGGACAAACCTTAAGAACAATACATTACCGTATACCGGAAGGCAGCCTGTAACAACAGGCGGCCTTTTTTTCAGAACAACCGTAAATCCACTGCTGTTGCTCATTCAGCCAGTGTATTTGCCGCATTGCCCCTCTTCCGGGCACGGCAAAGGACGTAACTTCGGTTAAACAAAAAACCGGCTTATGTTTAGCGACACCAAGGCATTCAGCAGCTTCTCCGTGAATGACCTGCAAAAAGCAAAAGAATTTTACGGCCAGACGCTCGGCCTCAGCGTGGAAGAAGGAGATATGGATACGCTGAGCCTGAAGATCAAAGGAGGCGCCAACATCCTGATCTACCCGAAACCTGATCATACGCCCGCCAGCTTCACCATCCTCAATTTCCCGGTGAAGGACATAGAGCAGGCCGTGGACAAGCTGGCGCAGAAAGGCGTGCGCTTCCAGCAATACGAAGGTGAGCTGAAAACAGATGAAAAAGGCATATTCCGCGGAGGCGGGCCGCTCATCGCATGGTTCACCGATCCCGCGGGAAATATCCTGTCCGTATTGCAGGAAGGGGAAAAATGATCCTTTCCTTCCGCTGCCGCGGGCTCACAGGATAAATCGTACCTTTGCGCGATGGATTATTTTGCAAGGTTGCAGGAATTGCTGAGAATAGAAAGGGAAGAGGACAGGAAAAATTACCGCCAGCTTACGGAGACCTCCCCCGTGGCTGTAAGGAGGGCCAATGGCCTTACCTGGTACCCGGTTGCCATCCGTGGTTCAGAAATGAGCCGGGGCGATTACCTGACCGTGGAGTTCGAACGCACCACCCACCAGGAGATCGTTCACCAGCTTCGTTTCGGCGCGGCCGCCATGCTGTTCTCCAATCATAATCCAAAAGAAGACCATGTGGAGGGCGTTATCTCCTGGCAAAGCGGCAACCGCCTGAAGCTCAGCCTACGCACAGACGAATTGCCGGACTGGGCGGACGATGGCAAGCTGGGCATCGACCTGCTGTTTGACGACAACAGCTACGACGAAATGCAAAACGCCCTCAAACAGGCCGCCGCTCTGGCTGAAAAGCCCAACGAAGGCCGCCTTGTGCGCATACTCACCGGTTCGCAGGCGCCTTCTTTCCATATGGATGCGCCCCCGTTCCATCATGCCCGCCTTAATGCATCGCAGCAGGAAGCCGTCCGGAAAATACTTTCCGCCAACGACGCCGCCATCGTGCACGGCCCTCCCGGAACAGGCAAAACCACCACGCTGGTGCAAGCCATTAAAGCCCTCTCTGCACAGCAGCCCGGGCAGATACTCGTAGTAGCGCCCAGCAACACCGCGGTGGACCTGCTCAGCGAAAAGCTCTCCGAAGAAGGCCTCAACGTGCTGCGCGTAGGCAATCCCGCCCGCGTGTCCGACCGGCTGGCCGCCCTCACGCTGGACAGCAGGATCGCCGATCATCCCAGCATCAAAGAGATCAAACGGCTGAAAAAACAGGCCGGTGAATTCCGCGATATGGCGCACAAATACAAGCGCAACTTCGGCAAAGCCGAAAGGGAACAAAGGAAAGCGCTGTTTGCGGAAGCAAAGAACATCATGCGGTCAGTAGAAAACACGGAACAGTACATCATAGACGATGTGATATCCAAAGCCCAGGTAGTTGCTGCCACGCTCGTAGGCGCCAGCCATTACACCGTGCGCAACCGCCAATACCATACCGTAGTGATAGACGAGGCCGGCCAGGCATTGGAGCCCGCCTGCTGGATACCCATCCTGAAAGGGCAGAAAGTAGTGCTGGCGGGCGATCATTGCCAGCTCTCACCAACCATCAAATCGGACGAAGCGGCCCGGAAAGGACTGAGCACCACGCTGCTGGAAAAATGCGCCGCATTGTACCCGGAAGCAGTGGTAATGCTCGAAGAACAGTACCGCATGCACGAAACCATCATGGGGTATTCCTCTTCAATTTTTTATAAAGACAAATTAAGAGCGCATGCTTCCGTGGCGGGGCACCTGCTGCACCCCGAAGAAGCGCCGCTGGCTTTTGTGGATACCGCCGGCTGCGGCTTCGACGAAAAAACAGAAGGCACCAGCACGAGCAATCCTGAAGAAGCCGCTTTCCTTTTTAAACATCTCACGCAACTGGTAAGCGCGCTGCACCCGCATTACAAGCCGGAAAGCTTTCCTTCCATCGCCGTGATCTCGCCTTATAAAGAACAGATCTATTTACTGAAAGAACAACTGGAACATTCGCCTGCGCTGAAAGCCTATGGCGACAAAATATCGGTGAATACGATCGACAGCTTCCAGGGGCAGGAGCGCGACATCGTGTACATCAGCATGACGCGCAGCAATACCGAGAACAAGATCGGCTTCCTGGCAGACGTACGCCGGATGAACGTGGCCATGACGCGGGCGCGCAAAAAGCTGGTGGTGATCGGGGACAGCGCTACGCTTTCGCAGCTGCCTTTCTACGCGGATTTTATCGCCTACGCCGAAGCGCGCGACGCGTACCGCAGCGCCTGGGAATACATGGAAAACTAATATATTGTATTTTAGCCGGCGAAAGCGGTGTATTCCCCTATGGCGGCGCCATGCCGCGTGAATTCCCGGAGCGCTTTCCCTAACGTGCATATCATGACCCGCGCCTGGTTGCTCTGCTGCCTTTGTTTGCTGCCACGCATGCTGTTTGCCCATGAGGGCCTGCGGTTCCGCTTCCTGGAGCTGCCCGCCTCCCTGCGCGATGTGAGCATCATGCAGGTGGCGGAAGACAGGAAAGGGATACTCTGGTTTTCCACCAGCAGCGGCCTGCACCGCTACGACGGCAACCGCCTCCTCACGTTCGACCTCTTCAGCAAACCCGCCCTCATCAGCACCGCCATCAGCTGCCTGCTGGCAGACGGCCGCGACCGCATCTGGGCCGGTACGCCCAACGGTCTTACGATGATAGACCTGCCTACCTGGAAAGCCACGTCCTGGCCATACCACCCCGGCTCCCAAAAAAATCTCGCGGTAAAATTCCTATACGAAGGAAAAGACGGCACGATCTACATCATCTCCGATAACGCCGTGCTGTACCGCATCACGGGCGACCAGTTAACGGAAGTGGCCGATTTCAGCAAGCTCCTGCCCGGGAAGAACATACAATTGAGCGCTGTGTTTGAGCCGGTAAAAGGCGAATTGTGGGCACTCGTGAACGGTCGCTTCGTGATCATGCGGCAGCAAAAGATCCTTCGTTATTTTCCCGCCGTGGAAATGAAAAACGACATCACCGGAAAAGTACTCTTTCACAAAAGCGGCCATGTGATCTTCAACGTGGCCGGCGACGGGGTTTACATCGGCAACATGGCCACCGGCGGAGTATCGCGCTGGCAGCACCCGCTCAACGATTCCCTTGCCGCACGCCGCAAGGTCAATTTTTTCCCCATGCACAACGGTTACGCCGGCATTTATATCAACAAATACGGTTTCATCGGCCTCGATCCCGTAAGCGGCCAAACGCATGAATCAGAGCCCGAAGTGATGCAGCATTTCACCAATGCCGGCATGTTGCTGTTCCAGGGCCGCGAAGAAAAAAATTATTTCAGCTTCGATAAAGGCATTGCAGTGCTGGAACCTGTCAACACGCCATTCCGCAACTACCTTGGCACCGCCTCTTCCGAAACCGCGCCCTACAGCGTGCGCTGCCTTTACCGGCATGCGGACGGCGCCTGGTTCATCGGCAATTACCGGGACGGGCTCACGTTGTGGGACGAAAGAACCGGGCGCTTCAAACCGATCGCGCAGCGGTTCGTGTACACGATGATGCCCTGGAGCAAAGACACATTGCTGGCGGCCACCGAAGGCGACGGCCTCCTGTGGCTGAACATCCCGCAACGCAGCCTGAGCCCTTTACACAACGGTTCAACGGGAAACCTTACGTCGCTCGCCAGGTATACCACCAGCCTCTGCCGTGAAAACGATTCGCTGGTATGGGTTGGAACCTACAGCGGGCTTTTCCTGGTGAATGCCCGTGCGGGCCGCACAGTGCCCGTACCGGCGGTGTACGGCCACCAGCGTATCATGACCTCGAAGATCTACCAGGTGACGATAAAAGGCCCGCTGCGGTATATTGCCACCGGCGCCGGGCTTTTCATTTACAACACCGCCACCGCAGCAATACGCAAAGCCGCGGAAGACCAGCCCGAAACAAGCGTGTACTGCATGCGCGAAGTGAACGGCCGCATCTGGGCCGGTACCAACGGCCGCGGTATATTGCTGCTGGACACCGCGGGCAAAGTGCTCAAAACATTGAACACCACCGGGGGCCTTGCAGGCAATGCAGTGTATTCCATGCTGGCGGACGGCGGCTACGTTGCGGCAGGAACGGATCATGGCCTGAGCCTGGTGCAGGCAGACAGTTTTGTTATCCGGAATTATTCCCGGCTGGACAAGCTGCCGTCCAACGAATTCAACCACTCCGCCGCCATGCAAAGCGGCGGCACGATGTACTTCGGCACCATCAACGGCTTCACCTCCTTCAGCCTTTCACAATTACTGTCTGCCCAAAATGCGCATGCCCTGCCTTCCATTTATTTCACCAGTTTTACCATCAGCAGCAACAACGGGCAGGCGCAGGACTATACCCTGCCATACAAAACGCCCAAAGCGCTGGAAGTGCAGCCGGGCACGGAATATTTCTCTCTCCGCTTTGGCGGGGCCGACCAGGAAGTGAGGCAGCTGCAATATTATTACCGTTTGAAAGAAGAGGAATGGAAGGAAATCGGGCGGCAGCCGGAGATCAGCTTTGCGGGCCTTGCGCCGGGGAAATACCTCGTGCAGCTGGCGGCACGCATTACGCCCGGCAGTCCTGTGCAACCGCTGCTTTCATTGCCCCTCACCGTTCTCCCCGCCTGGTACCAGACGTGGTGGTTCCGCATACTTGCAGTGCTGCTGGCCGCAGCGGCGGTATGGTCCGCCTGGCGTTACCGCATGCGCCAACTGCTCAAGGAGCAACAGCTGCGCACCAAGATAGCCGGCGACCTTCACGACGAAGTAGGCAGCTCCCTCACCCGCATCTACTTCCAGGCAGACCTGTTGCGCATGAAAGAAGAACATACCGCCGCCCTTCAGAAAATAGCCGATACCAGCCGCGACGCGCTCACCACCATGAGCGATATGGTATGGTCCATAGACGCGCGGTTCGATACCGCGGCAGACCTCGTGAGCCGCATGCGCGATTATGTGATGAAGCTCCAGCAGGACCTCGGCCTTTCCTGTTCCTTCCAGGTATCGGGCAGTTATGCGGAAAAGGCCCTGAGCCAGATGATCCGGCAGAACTTCTTCCTCATTTTCAAGGAAGCGGTGAACAACGCCGCAAGGTATGCCGCCGGTGGCAATATGAACATCACACTTCACTTCGGGCAGCAGCTGGCGTTGAAAGTGCAGAACCCTTGTAAAAAACATGGCGGAGAACATGCCCTTCCGCTCCGAACCTACCAGGGCGGCCAGGGCCTTCAGCATATGCGTATGCGGGCGGCACGCATGAAAGGCTCGCTGGAAACCGGCGCGCAGAACGGCTTTTTCACCGTTGAACTGAGCGTGCCGTGGTAATGCTCCCCCAAAAGGGGGAGAAATTCTTTCACCTGTAATACCCATCTTTACAACATGATCCACCTGGGGATACTGGAAGACGATGCGGAGATCCGGCAGACCTTAACGGAATATTTCTCCCGGCAGCCCGGTTTCACCTGCGCTGTGAGCGCGGGAGACGTAACTTCTTTTCTTGATGTCTGGGATAGCCAGACGGAGCTGGACATGGTATTGTCAGACATCGGCATGCCCGGCGAATCAGGCATACAGGGCATTCAACGCATCAAACGCCGCGCGCCCCGCTGCCAGGTGGTGATGCTTACGGTGTACGACGACCCGGAAAAGATATTCCAGGCGCTTTGCGCGGGAGCTACCGGTTACCTGCTGAAACAAACTCCGCTGCAGAAGATCAGGGAAGGGCTGATCAGCCTCCGCGACGGCGGCGCTCCGATGTCTCCCGGCGTGGCGCGGAAAGTAGTGGCATATTTTAATCCCAAATCAGCCGGGGACCTGCAGGAAAAGCTCACGCCCAGAGAAGCGCAAACGCTTCAGGCCATTGAAGAAGGCCTTACCAATAAAGAGGTCGCCATCAGGCTGGACATTTCACTGGAAACCGTAAAAACGCATATCAAGAACATTTACCAAAAGCTGGAGGTCAACAGCCGCCACGCGCTTATTTCAGGCAGGTACAAAAAACCTTCCTGAACCTGACCTGTGCCAACATACTAACTTCAACGCATGTACGGAACATGCATTATGTCCTATATTCCCTAGTATAGCAAAGAACAGCCCGGGCAGGTGAAAGCTTGTCCGGGTTTGTTATTTTAAATTGCTGATACAGAAAAAAACCGGCATTGACAGGCTTTGCTGATTTCATTTCCCGTTCAGCCTCATCCTGAAACCTGCATAGAAGTTCCGGCCCGGCGCCGCGTTGTAATAACGGCCGGCCGCGGCGTTGATGTCGTTGCCGAGGCTGTAGGTCTCGTTCAGCAGGTTGTCCGCGCCGGCGAAAACACTGGTCTGCCACCGGCTGCTCCATGAGAAAGTATATTGCGCTTTGAGGCCCAGCAGGTGAAAGGACGCTGCT
>CBFHAF010000268.1:0-6655 GCA_965653435.1 uncultured Chitinophaga sp. | reverse complement strand
TATCGCCAGGCCGCTGGGTACGGAGCATACTTCGCGCCCGGCAAAAACGAGTTCTGCGGGCCAGTGGCGGATAGCGTAATATGATGCAGCGGAGTCATAAAAAAAATTAACATTGCCCAGTTTGAGATCGTCCTTTGCGGGGGAACCGATGAAATTTCCGCCCATGCACACCCAGGTTTTTACCTTGCGTTTTACCAGCTCCATGCCGCTTGGATGGCCGGCTTCAGCGGGAAGCTGAAGAAGCTCGCTGATGTTCGTCAGGTACCCGACGGTAACGATCACTACCGACCGGTCCGGCTGTTGCTCGAGCACACGGCGGTAGAGCTCCACGGCTTCCGGCGCCGTATCGGGGTTGAAGTCGTGCGGGAATTCCGAAGCGATGCCTTTGGTGTACAGCGATTTCCGCAACACGCCTTTTCCCTTGCGGATACCGATCGGAATGTCCGGGCGTTTGTAATAGGTATTGATGACATCGACGGCCGGCGCAGAGAAAGTGTCTATAGTGCTGCACATCATGGCGAGGATCTCGCATTCGCCCTGATCCTGCAGTGTGTGCAGCACAGCCATGGCGCCGGCGTCGTCACAGTCTGTATGCATATCCGTATCAAAAATGATCTTTACCGGCGCGGTTTGGGCTGCGTCGCTCTTTGACCGCGCCCGCTGTGAAGAAGCTGTTTCCGGCATAAGCGCCGCGATAGTACCGGCGAGGAAGAACATCAATTTATTCAAAGCAAGGCGCGTCATCAGCTGTTATTGTTTTTACGATCCGGGATCAAAATAAGCACTTTATCTGAAGGAAGGAAGGGGGAGAGCAACACAGTTTGGGCTGCGCTGCTATTGTTTTTTGTATATTTATCACCTCATCGGAAATACCATGACTATAAAACCCTGCACAAAAGAGGACATCCCGGATATGATCCAGGTCCTGATACAATCATACCTGGAACATTACACCCATTTATGGGAAGATGAAGGCGTTAATTATATGAAAAACAGCTTCAGTGCGGAGAAACTGGATGAAGAATTATCTAATCCCAACAGCATTTTCTTTTTGATCGGGGACGGGCAAAAGTATGTAGGGCTTGTTAAATTGAACATAGATAGTGCTGTAGACGAATTTCCCGCCAGCACTACATTGGAGCTGGAACGGATTTATTTTATCAAAGAAGCCGCCGGTAAAGGCCTGGGTAAAGAAGTGGTAAACTTTGTTTCGGACTATGCAAAACAAAGGGACAAGCGCCTCATTTGGCTTAAAGCCATGGACACAAGCCCGGCGGTTGAATTTTATAAAAAAAGAGGGTTTCAGGTTACCAGGGAAACGGAACTGGATTACCTGCATATCAGGAGCGAGTTCAAGAAGATGTATGTCATGGTTTTGCATCTGAAATAAGCGCATAAAAAAACCTGCGTCATGCGCAGGCTTTAAAGCTTTTTTCGTGATCCGGCTTATGTATTAAAAAGTAGGCGGGGGAGCGTCCAGGTCGGCATCCAGGAAATCGGTGACCATCGGTATCAGCCAGTCCGTCCGCTGCATCATGCCAATATGCGTGGTGCCCGGTAAAATGGCCAGGCGGGATTTGGGCAGCCCGTGTATATCTCCCATTTTTCCGCCGCCTTTGGCACGGAACAGTTCCAGCGCATGCTCATACCGCACACCGTCCGCATCACCTATAGCCATTAACATCGGGGCCTTGATGTTCTTTATCTCTTTCGTCCAGTCATAAGGCTTCAGATCTATGCTCATCACCTTTTTCACGAATTCCGGGAAAAGGGCCGTATCGTTCCCGAAACGCTCATATTCTTTTTGTACGGGCGTGCCTTTGAACATGTCCGCGGTAATAGTGGCAAAGCTGGCCTCTACGTCGGGCCACCATCCATCGTGCGCATAAGTGCCGGACAGTATCACGAGCCTGCGCACCTGATCAGGATGGCGTACAGCCATCTGGAAGGCTACGCCGCCACCCATGCTGTATCCCAGTATATCGGCACTGTCGGTTTTGAGGTGCTTCAGCAGGCCCGATACATCGTCTGCCATCCCTTCATAGCTCAGCTCCCGGGTAATATCCTTTGTACGGCCGTGAGCCTGCATTTCAGCTACTATCACTTTCCTGTTTTTGGCCAGCAGCGGTATGATGGGCGACCAGTTCAAAGGGATATTCATAAAAGAGCCATGCAGCAATACAATGGGCTTGCCCTGGCCGTACACTTCGTAGTACATTTTCAACCCGTTTACATCTGCATAACCGCTGTCAGCCGGCTTTAAGTTTCCGCCGGCAACTGTATCCTGCGGTACGGCTGAAGTATTTTTCGTATCCTGCGTACGCGGCTGGCAGGATATAATTACGGCCATCATAAGGGCTGCAGAGAGAAGGGCTTTGATTTGCATATTCATATTGAGCTTTTTAATTACGATTACAAATCTCGGCAACAAATTCATGTTGCCTGCTGTGTGTATGCGACAATCATCGGGTTAAAAGCGACAGCCGGATGGTTATCTTCAAAGAAGCAGGGGGTATTGGTATCCGGTTTTTCCTGCTATATTTATGTTCGATGAAACAGATTTCCGCGTTATTTCTACTGGCATGCAGCGGCGCTTATGCGCAGCAGTCTTCATTCGTAAGTTATGTGAACCCTATGATGGGCACATCTGCGTCCACTACTATCAGCGCCGCCAAACACGGCGCCGGCACTGAGATGCTGGCCAATGTCATTCCGGCGGTCGGCCTGCCATTCGGCATGCTGCAGCTGAGCCCGCAAACCCGCACTACCGAGCGAAAATGCCAGGCACCGTATTATTACAAAGACGAAACTTCCGGCGGCTACCGGCTCACGCACTGGCTGAGCGGCTCCTGTACACAGGATTATGGGAGCTTAACTGTAATGCCCGTGACCGGTTCCCTGAAGACCTTTGCCAGCCTGCCGCTCGATCACCATAAAGAGGTAAGCGGGCCGCATTATTACAAGAACCGGCTCGGCGGTGTACAAACGGAAATGACCGCCACCGCGCGTTGCGGCATGCTGCAGTTCACCATGCTGCAAACAGACAGCCTGTACCTGCTTATAACGCCCAACAGCGACAAGCAGAAAGGTTTTGTGAGCATCGACACCGTGAAAAAAGAAATTACAGGTTATAACCCCGTTTACCGCATTTACCAGGGCAATGGCCAGCCGGCAGGTTTCAGCGGCTGGTTCGTGATCCAGTATGAAACTGCTGCCACCGCGGGAACATTCTCGGCAACCGGAACATCGGCCGCCTTAAGCATCAGGGACCAGCCCGGGGCAGGCGGCTACATCGGTTTAAAAGCCACGGTGGGAACGGTGGTAAAGCTGCGCATCGGTACTTCCTTCACCGGCCTGGAAGGCGCCCGCAAGAATTTACACGCCGAAATGAACACCTGGGATTTCGAACGCCTGAAGGAACAGGCCGGAAGCGCCTGGAATAAAGCGCTTGGGCAGGTGGAAGTAACAGGGAAAGATGAAGCCGCGAAACGGATATTTTATACCTCGCTGTACCGGAGCATGCAGCATCCGCGCCTGATGAGCGATGCAGACGGGCGTTACCCGCGCTTTGCAGGGAATTACCAGGTAGAACAACTGAAAGAAGGAAATTATTACGATGATTTTTCCATGTGGGACACCTACCGCGCGCAGCTGCCTTTGTTTGAAATACTGCAGCCCGGCCTGATCAACGACTGCGTAAGCTCCATGATTTTGAAAGGAGAGCAGGGCGGCTGGCTGCCCATTTTTCCCTGCTGGAACAGCTACACTGCCGCCATGATCGGGGATCATGTTACAGCCTTCATCGCATCTGCCTACAACAAGAACATCCGCCGGTATGACGTTGCAAAAGCATATGCATTAATGCGGAAAAACGCCTTCGAGCCTGCGCCGCTTTCCGATTACAAGAACGGCAAAGGCCGCCGCGCATTGGCCTCTTATCTTCAATACGGGTATGTGCCCCTGGAAGACAGCGTGCCGGATGCCTTTCACAAAAAAGAACAGGTGTCGCGCACGCTGGAATATGCTTATGACGATTATGCCCTTGCCACCATAGCCGCCGCCACCGGGAGAAAAAGCGACCATGCGCTGCTGGCGGAACGGGCCCGGAACTACCGGCATGTGTTCGACGCTTCAGCAGGTTTAATGAACGGCCGGTACAGCAACGGCAGCTTCTATAAAGAGTTCCACCCGGATAAAAAACTTCCCTTCATCACCGAAGGCACCCCGCGCCAATACACGTTTTACGTACCGCAGGACATTAAAGGCCTGGCCGCTTTAATGGGCGGCGAAAAAGCCTTTGAATCGGCGCTGGACAGCCTTTTCCTAAAAAATGAATACTGGCATGGCAACGAGCCCGGCCACCACATTCCGTTCCTCTATAACTACACGGCTTCACCCTACAAAAGCCAGCAGGCTGTAGCGCGTATCCTGAAGGAAGAGTACAGCGACGGCATCGGGGGCTTGAGCGGCAACGACGATGCGGGCCAGATGAGCGCTTGGTACGTTTTTGCGGCCATCGGCATGTACCCGGTAGACCCCGTTGGCGGGCAGTACCAGCTGTGCACCCCGCTATTTGACCGCGTTGTAATCAACCTGCCCAACGGCAGGAAATGGGAAGTAACGGTAACGGGAGGCGGTTCCTGCATCCGTTCGGTCAGTCTTAACGGCCGGCTTCACAAGGCTATACATATTACGCATGATGTGCTGATGCGGGGCGGGCAGTTGGAGATCCATACAATGCAATGCCCTGCCTGATGGCGGGCAAAGGTAGCATGGTCCCGATTTTTTGCTTACCTTTCGGAAGCGAATTCGTATCACATGTCCCTACTTCCCAAGGCAGCGCCAGGCGGTGCCTTTACCTATGTTGTGCTTTTTATGATGCTTCTGCTGGGCGTTGCCGCTCAGGCGCAGTTAAAAGCGGATTTCACCCCGAGCAAAACCAGCGATTGCGAAAGCCTGATCACCAAATTCAATGATATTTCCACCGGTAACCCCGTTTCCTGGCAATGGAACCTGGGTAACGGGGCTACCTCTACGCAGCAAAGCCCCAGCGCTTCCTATACGGCTGCCGGCACCTACAAGGTAACGCTGACCGTGAAGGACGCCGCGGGCAATACCAGCACCGCGGAGAAGTCCGTAACCGTATGGGAAAAGCCCAAGCCGGATTTTACCGCCAGCCCTGCCAAGGGCTGCATTCCCTTTGATGTTGCGTTCACGGACAAATCGAACCCCGTGAACGGCACCATCACCGCTTACAGCTGGGATTTCGGGGATGGGGCTACCGGTTCGGGCAGCAACCCCGTGCATACTTACAACAACGTATTGTCGCCCGTCGTTACCCTCACCATTACGACCAGCAACGGTTGCACGGCATCCAAGCAGATCAGCAACATCGTGGATGCGGCGGCTTCGCTGAAGGCTGATTTTAACGTGTCTGATAAATTCCTGTGCACAGCCCCGGGCGCGCTGACCATTACCAATACCACTACCGGCCCCGGCAACCTTACTTATAAATGGGAATTCGGCGACGGCGGCACCGCTTCCGGCGCCAGCCCGGGCGCGCATACCTATACAGCCAGGGGCATTTACAAGGTAAAGCTCACCGTTACCAGCGATAAGGGCTGCACCTCCACCAAAACGTCGGAAGACATTAATGTGGCCAATTTCAAAACTGATTTCCAGCTGCCGGCCAGCGTTTGCGAGAACAGCAACGCCGTCTTCAACGCTGCCAACAATCCGCCTGCCATGAACGTTACCTGGAGCGCCGATAAAGGCCACATCAGCGGGTATGGCTCCTCCACGACTTATTACCCGGCCGGGGCCGGCACGGTAAAAGTGACCATGACGGCCGATTACGACAAGTGCCGGGAAACCGTGACGAAAGATTTTGTAGTAAAACCCGCACCGCAGGCGGATTTTGTAACGGACCTCCAAGCCATCTGCGATGTGCCTGCTACCGTGAAGCTGACAGACAAATCGCAGGGCGCCACCAGCTGGAGCTGGAGCTTTGGCAACGGGCAATCTTCCACCCAGCAGCATCCCTCCGTTACGTACAATAGCCTCGGATACTTCAGCATAAAGCTCACGGCCGGTAATGCATCCGGCTGCACCAGCACATCGGAGCGTTACATGTATGTGCAAAAACCGGAGGTCTATGCCTATGCAAGCGTTTCCGATGGCTGCGAAGGAATAACCCCTTCTTTCAGCAGCTATGTCAATACCAGCGACGCCATTGCCAGCTATGAATGGGATTTTGGGGACGGCAGCCCCAAATCCACAGAGGCCACGCCTTCACATACCTATACCAAGGCCGGTACATACCCGGTAAAACTGACCTATACGACCACCAATGGCTGTAAAGGAACGGTGAACCTGTATTCTTACAGCAGCATCCGGGTGTATAAAAAACCAACGCCTGATTTTTCGTCTCCCGAAGCTCCGCAGATCTGCGGCAACAACTGGGTGAATTTCAACGGCACAACAGATGTGGGAACCACCTTTACCTGGGATTTCGGCGATTACACAGGCACCGGTTATTCGCAGAACACAAAGCACAGCTACCGCGAGCCCGGCACTTATGCGGTTACGCTCACCGTGTCGAACAACAGTTGCATAGGGTCTGTCACCAAACCCGCCTACATCAAAGCGGTGAACC
>CBFHAF010000267.1:0-6659 GCA_965653435.1 uncultured Chitinophaga sp. | reverse complement strand
TACGCCTGAACAGGCGCTGGCACAGCTGTTCTACAACCAGCCCCTCAATTACAGGATCGAGGAAGGCACGATCCTGATCAGCCTGAAACCGCAGCCCGAATTCGGTTTCCCGTTGCCACCCGTAAAAGAGGTCACGATACAGGGCACCGTAACCAACGAAAAAGGCGAACCGGTACCTGGTGCGGCCGTAATTGAAAAAGGCACTTCCAACGGAACCGCAACGGATGCCGCCGGCAAATATACCCTGCGGCTGAAAAGCGATACAGCCACACTCATCTTCCGTTCAATGGGCTTCATATCACAGGAAGTGAAAGTGAGCGGAACCGTGATCAATATCGTGCTGAAAGAAGATAACGCCGCGCTGAGCGAAGTAGTGGTAGTAGGTTACGGCATGCAGAAAAAAGCCAATCTCACCGGCGCCGTAAGCTCCGTGAACATGGACGAAGTACTGGGCAACCGCCCTGTGAGCGGCACCGCCCAGGCTTTGCAGGGCGCCATTCCCGGGTTGCAGATATCCTACGGCACAGGCCAGCCCGGCGCCGCAACAGACGTCAATATCCGCGGCTTCACGTCCATCAACGGCGGTGCACCGCTCATCCTGGTAGACAATGTGCCGATGAGCATCGATGATGTGAACCCGCGCGACGTTGAGAACATCTCCGTGCTCAAAGACGCAGCCGCAGCCTCCATTTACGGCGCCCGCGCGGCTTTCGGCGTAGTGCTCATCACCACCAAAAAAGGGAAGAAGAACCAGCCCATCAAATTCAGCTACTCCAACAACTTCACCTGGAACTCGCCCATTTCCCTGCCCGAAAAAGCCACCACGCAGGAAATGGTGAAGGCGCTGAAAGATTTCGGTTCCGTTACCTACTGGTCCGGCCAGAACGTTGGCACCTGGCAGGGCCTGCTGGACGAATACAGGAACGATCCCTCGAAATATCCCGATGGCATCGCTACCGTGAATGGCCTCCGGTACCCGCTGAAAGAGCACGACATGTACGGCGAGCTGTTTTCCGGCGGCTTCGAGCAGATGCACAACTTTGCATTCGCGGGCGGTTCCGAAAAGACCAGCTACCGCGTATCCGGCGGATTTACGGGGGAAGACGGCATCATGGTCACCAATAAGGACCGTTACAGCCGCTACAATTTCAACGCCTACCTGGGCACCGAGCTGGCGAAGAATCTGAATGCTTCCGTGAACCTGTTCTACAAGAACGAAAACCGTTACACCCCCTCCGTACTCAGCGGGTTATTCTACAATGCCATCACCTACCCTGCCTACGCCGACCCCGGTTATACCACCATCAACGGCGTAACCCTGCCTTACAACACGCCCAACAACGTGGTGAAGCAGGAACCGGCCAACAGGGAGTATGGCGACAACATCCGCCTCTTCGGCAAGCTGGAATACGAACCGCTGAAAGACCTTAAGATCACCGGCGAGTACACCTTCAACCGCGACAATGCCAACGGCGTGGCCATACAGGCGAAGAACGAATACTTCAATGCCATGACCTATGACCGCCAGTTCCAGAACAACACCACCCGTTATGCGAGGGACAACGGCCAGCTGCAATACCATGCGCTGAACCTTTACGTCAATTACCTGAAAGATTTCGGCCAGCATCACCTGAAATTCCTGCTGGGCACCAACCAGGAGATCAGCAAACGGGAATCTTTCGTTGCATCCCGCTTCGACATGCTCAGCGAAGAAGTGCCCGCTCTTTCCACCAGCACCGGCACCGCCGACGCATCCGACGCGTTTGAAGAATATGCCATTTCCGGCTATTTCGGCAGGATCAACTACGATTACAAAGGCCGTTATCTGCTGGAAGTGAACGGCCGTTTCGACGGGTCGTCGCGTTTCCCGCCCGGTAACCGTTTCGGTTTTTTCCCCTCGGTATCCGCCGGCTGGAACATCAGCGAAGAACCCTTCATGCAGGGCCTGAAAGACCAGCTGCCGCTGCTGAAGCTCAGGGGCTCCTTTGGTGAGATCGGCAACCAGGTGATCGATATCACTTCGATCGGCGGCATACCCATCAGCCGGTACTACCCGTACATCCCGAGCATGGACTCCTATAACGCCTCCTGGATAAACCCCGCCACCAACCTGCGTTACGTTACGCTGAGCCCGCCCGCCCTCGTAAGCACCAGCTTTACCTGGGAAACCGTGCGCACCCTCAACGCAGGCATAGACCTGGGGCTGTTCAGGAACAAGCTGCTCATCAACTTCGACTGGTTCAACCGCAAAACCCTCAACATGCTTGCGCCCGGAGCAGACCTGCCGCAGGTGCTGGGCGCCAAAGCGCCGTTGCAGAACGTGGCCGACCTGGAAACCAAAGGCTGGGAACTGGAAGTAAGCTATAAGAACAAAGCCGGCAATTTTGATTACAGCATCGGCTTCAACCTTTCCGACAACCGCAGTTACATTACCCGCTTCGCCAATCCCGGCGGGCTTTTGAGCGACTATTACGTTGGCCAGGAAATTGGCGAGATATGGGGATATGTTACACAGGGATACTTTACGGTGGATGATTTTGCAGACGGCACGCTGAATTCCAACCTGATGGGCGGCACGCTGAAACCAGGCACTGCACCCTTCAAAGGCATTGCGCAGAACCCAGGAGACGTGCGCTACCAGGACCTTAACGGCGACGGCGTGATCTTTTCCGGAAACAATACCCTCAAAGATCCGGGAGACCGGAAAGTGATCGGCAACAACAGGCGCCGCTACCAGTTCGGCGTATCCGGCAATGCCGACTGGAAAAACTTCGACCTCTCTTTCTTTTTGCAGGGAGTGGGCAAAAGGGACCTCTGGCTGAGCAACCAGCTGTACTGGCCGTACCAGAACCGCTTCGGCACCCTGTACAAACACAACCTGGATTACTGGACGCCCGATAACACCGGCGGCTTTTATCCCCGCATTTATCCTGACGGCGGCGGCAATACCGGCAACAGCCAGCAGGTGCAGACCAGGTACCTTTCCAACGGCGCCTACCTGCGCGTGAAAAACATCACCATCGGCTACTCCGTGCCCAAACAATGGCTGAAACGCGTACTGATAGACAATGCAAGGATCTTCGTAAGCGGCGAGAACATCTTCACCTTTACGGACCTGCCCAAAGGAATGGAATCCGACGCCACCAACTACGGTGAGGGCGGTATTTATCCCTTCCTGAAGAAATACAGCTTCGGCCTGAACGTATCCTTTTAATCCAAAACAGCAGCATCATGAAACTTACAAGATATATCACCGTTTGCTGTGCAGGGTTTATGATCCTGCAGGGTTGCAGCCAGAAAGAATTCCTGGACCTTCAGCCCAAAGACCAGCTCACGGAAGCCACCACTTTCACCAGCTACGACAATATTAAAACCTATGCCTGGCAGTTCTACGAAGCGTTTCCCGGCTATACCGAAGCCGTGCCCGGCTCGGAGTTCAACAGCGACCTTTTTTTGAACGCCAATCCCAACGCGGAATCCAACTGGATATGGCAACGCATGACCATTCCCAGCGCCAGCGCAGATTACCAGGCTCCTTACGCCAACATCCGGGCGGTGAACATCATGCTCGACAACCTGGATAAATCGCCCATTACAGATGCGGAAAAAGACCACTGGAAAAGCGTAGGTTATTTTTTCCGGGCATATAATTTCTGGAACCTCGTGAATAAATACGGTGATGTGATCTGGGTGGACCGTTCGCTTTCAGATGCGGACACCGACATACTTTACGGCCCGAGAACGCCGCGTGCGGAAGTGACGCAGAAGCTGCTGGAACAATTGCAATGGGCCGAAGCGCACATCAAACCGGCGGGTGACGGTGCCAACACCATCAACGTGAATGTAGTGCGCGCGTTCATTTCCCGCTTCGGGCTCATGGAAGGCACCTGGCGCAAATACCATAACCTTGGCGATCCGCAGCCATTCCTGCGTGCCAGCGCCGATGCCGCGGCCAAACTCATTGCCGCATTCCCCAACCTCCATCCCAACTACGACGATGAGTTCAACAGCGAATCGCTGGCGGGCATTCCCGGCATCCTGCTGTACAAACAATATGAAACGAACCAGGTGACCCACGTGCTGGCCAGCCGCGGGCGCAATTCCGCCGGCCGATGGGACCTTACCAAAGCAGCAGCAGACCTGTATCTCATGACCGACGGGCAAACCCGCTTTACCAGCCCGCTCTTCGCCGGCGACAAGAATCCCTATACAGAATACCGCAACCGCGATAAACGGCTGTACTTTACCACGCCGCCGCCTTTCAAGGTAGTAGTGAACCATCCCAGCACCAGCTTCACCCTCACCGGCAATGCGGCAGACCAGGAGTACATCAACCTGATGGCCGGCATTTCCACCCCGAAGCAGAAAACCCTGCCCACGCTCAACTGGCAGGGGCTGGTGGTGCGGGAGGAGCCGCATTACGTGGACTACAACCAGGGCCAGCCATTCAACGTAACCTATACCGGCTACCGGTTCTACAAGTTCAGCAACAAAATATTAATGATTCAGAACGTGGACGTGAATGATGCGCCTATTTTCCGCATGGGCGAAGTGCTGGTGAATTATGCCGAAGCCAGATACGAGCTGGGCGAGTTCAACCAGGCCATTGCAGACCAGACCATCAAACCCCTGCGGGCAAGAGGCGGCGTAGCACCGCTGGACCTTGCAGCCATCCCAACGGACCCCACCCGGGATCCCGCGGTAGCGCCCGTATTGTGGGAAATCAGGCGGGAAAGGGCAATAGAGCTCATGGGAGAAGGTTTCCGCTTCGACGACCTCCGCCGGTGGAAAAAGATGGACTATGCAGTAAAACGCAAATTAGGCAGGTGGATCAAAAAAGGAACGGATGTGCCCGCCAACAGCACCATCCCTGTTGAGAACGGCGCTGCGGAAGGGTATATCGCCTACGAAGGTGTTCCCCCCGGCCCTTTCCCGGAATATTATTACCTCTATCCCATCCCTTCCAACCAGACGGTGCTGAACCCGAACCTGGCACAGAACCCGCAATGGAAATAAAACGGATTTTTCACAAGGCAGGCTTTCCGCAAGGATAAGCCCGCCTTTTTTATATTTTTAAACAATGAAAAAGCAATGGTTACTCGCGGGGATGCTGCTACTCTCGTCCTTCTGCATGGCGCAAAAGAAGCCCAATATCGTTTTCATCCTGGCAGACGATCTCGGCCTGGGAGATCTCGGCTGCTACGGCCAGCAAAAGATCAAAACGCCGAACATCGACAAAATGGCCAAGCAGGGCATGCGTTTCACTTCATTTTACTGCGGAACCTCCGTATGCGCGCCGTCGCGCTCCTCGCTGCTCACCGGCCAGCATACCGGGCATACCTATGTGCGCGGCAATAAGGAGATCCAGCCGGAAGGGCAGGAACCGCTGGCGGACTCCGTGCAAACCCTCGCCCAGCTGCTGAAAGAAGCAGGCTACGTTACCGGCGCCTTCGGCAAATGGGGCCTGGGAATGGTAGGCACTACAGGCGCGCCCGACCGTAAAGGCTTCGATAAATTCTTCGGTTACAACTGCCAGCGCCAAAGCCACCGCTACTACCCCACGCACCTCTGGGACAACGACCGGAAAGTAGCGCTGGAAGGCAATGGCCTCATCCGCAAAAACACCTATGCGCCCGGGCTCATCCAGCAACAGGCGCTCGCTTTCATAGACGAGCATAAGGACCAGCCTTTTTTCCTTTTCATCCCCACCGTGCTGCCGCATGCGGAACTGGCCGGACCGAACGACGAATTCTACAAAATGTACGAGAACGCTTTCCGGGAAAAGCCGCATAAAGGCGCGGATTATGGCCCCGATGCCAATCCGGGCGGGTACCAGTCCGTAGAAAAGCCGCGCGCCACTTTCGCCGGGATGGTGAGCCGCATGGATGCGCAGTTGGGAGAAGTAATGGCCAGGCTGGAAAAATACGGCCTGCTGGATAATACCATCGTCATTTTCACCAGCGACAACGGCCCTCACCGCGAAGGCGGCGCCGATCCGGCATTCTTCAACAGCTCCGCCGGCCTGCGCGGCGTTAAGCGCGACCTCTATGAAGGCGGCATCAGAACTTCCTTTATCGTTCAATGGAAAGGCAAGGTGAAGGCCGGTTCCACTTCAGGCTTCAAAGGCGCTTTCTGGGACGTGCTGCCCACGCTCACACAGGTAGCCGGCGCTCCCGCGGCGCGTTATACAGACGGCATTTCCTTCCTGCCCACCCTGCTGGGCAAAGGCGCTCAAAAACAACATGATTACCTGTACTGGGAATTCCATGAGGACGGAGGCCGCCAGGCGGTGCGCGCAGGTAAATGGAAAGCGGTGCGCCAGAAAATAAAAACCAATCCCAACGGGCCCGTTGAGCTGTACGACCTCAGCAAAGACCCGAAAGAAACGCATAATGTAGCGGCGGCCAACCCTTCCATCGTCAAAGCCATGGAAAAAAGGATGCTGGAAGCGCATGTTGAATCACCCATATTCCCATTGGTGAAAACAGGAAAATAAAATCAGCTGTATACCAGGCTGACCCAAAAGCATGCAGTGCTTCGGGTCAGCCTTTTGTTTTGCATAGTATTTTAACCCTGCCCCGGGTGTTACCTTAGACGGAGGATCGACGGAGGAGAGACGGAGGAGAGGCGGAGGATAAACAGAAAAAAGGGGAGGTTAA
>CBFHAF010000266.1:0-6674 GCA_965653435.1 uncultured Chitinophaga sp. | reverse complement strand
AGCGAAGTACCCACCAAATCAGTAATTTCCCGCAGCGTAATGGCCAATGTGCTTTGCCTGCGGGAAATTTTTAAGCCTAACCTTGCCTCCACCATATGAATAAACTGCATACAGCTGATTACATCGTATTTTTTGTTTACTTCATTGCTGTCGCCGCTTACGGTTATTACATCTACCAAAAAAAGAAATCCGCCTCGCCCGATTCCAAGGACTTTTTCCTGGCGGAGGGTTCGCTTACCTGGTGGGCCATCGGGGCATCGCTGATCGCGTCCAATATATCCGCGGAGCATTTCATCGGTATGTCAGGCTCGGGCTTTGCACTGGGGCTTGCCATTTCCACCTACGAATGGATGGCAGCGGCCACGCTTATCATCGTGGCTGTAGTGTTCATTCCCCTTTACCTGAAGAACAAAATCTACACCATGCCGCAGTTCCTTGCCAAGCGGTACAACGACAAGGTGAGCACCGTAATGGCCGTATTCTGGCTGCTGGTATATGTTTTCGTGAACCTTACTTCCATCATTTACCTCGGCGCGCTGGCCATTGCGTCCATTTCCACTATTTCGTTTGAATGGTGCATTGCCGGGCTGAGCATTTTCGCGGTGCTGGTAACGCTCGGCGGCATGAAGGTGATCGGGTATACGGACGTGGTGCAGGTGCTGGTGCTGATACTCGGCGGGCTGGTAACGACCTATCTCGCGCTGGACCTGCTGGCGGAGCGTTTCGGTTATGGCGGCGATATCCTGAAAGGTTTGGGCGTGCTGCGGAAAGAAGCTCCCTCGCATTTTCACATGATCTTCGACAAGAGCAATCCTTATTATAAAGACCTTCCCGGCCTTTCCGTACTGATCGGCGGCATGTGGATCAACAACCTGGCTTACTGGGGCTGCAACCAGTATATCACGCAACGCGCGCTGGGCGCGGACCTTAAAACGGCGCGGAACGGCATCCTGTTCGCCGCGTTCCTGAAGCTGCTGGTGCCGGTGATCGCCGTGCTGCCGGGCATCGTGATGTTCGTGCTGCACAAGCACGGGATGTTCCAGGAAGAAATGCAGGGCGTGGTGGACGGTGTGAAAAAAGTGAAGCCTGACCATGCTTATCCCACGCTTATGAACCTGCTTCCGCCCGGCCTGAAAGGCGTGGCCTTTGCCGCGCTCACAGCCGCTATCGTGGCTTCGCTGGCGGGTAAGGCCAATAGCATCTCCACCATTTTTTCGCTGGATATCTACAAGAAATTCTTCAATAAAAATGCTTCTGAAAAAAAGCTGGTAAGCGTGGGCAAATACGCCGTGATCCTGTCTATGCTCATTGCCGCGGTAGTTGCCCCGGCCCTGCGTTCACTGGACCAGGCGTACCAGTTCATCCAGGAATATGTCGGGTTCATTTCGCCGGGCGTGCTGGCCATTTTCCTGATGGGTTTCTTCTGGAAGCGCACTACCGCGGGTGCGGCGCTAACGGGCGCATTGCTTACCATCCCGGTTTCAACGGTGCTGAAATTCCTGCCGGTATGGACGAACGGCGCTTTCCCGGATTATCCTTTCCTGGACCGCATGTCCATCACGTTCGTGCTGCTCATTGTCGTCATGACGGTGATCAGCCTCACGAAACCGAAACCGGAAGGGGAGCCGCCGATCGTGATCGATAAGTCGTTGTTCCGGGTGACGCCGGCTTTCGTAGTGGCGTCCGTGATCATTTGCGGGATACTGACAGCTTTGTATACCGTATTCTGGTAATCCGGATATGCGGAGAATAAGCCGTTTAATCTACGCATATTTTGCGTAGATTAATTGTCCGTGCAGAGAATAAAGTGTATATTCACCGCATAAAATGCGTAGAATGTATATCCATCAATTGAAGCAATGGCCTGATTTTCAATGGGATAACAAACAAATTACTCCTCTTTTGGCGAATGTCCGGCATTGCCAGGGGCGTTTATTGGGCCGGATGGAAGGTTTGGGTTTTGATCTGAAAGAAGAAGCAACCCTTCGTACCCTGACTATGGACGTGTTAAAATCTAGCGAGATAGAAGGTGAAATACTGAATCCTGACCAGGTGCGTTCTTCTATCGCGCGGCGTTTAGGCATGGACGTAGCCGGCCTGGTTCCGGCAGACAGGAATGTGGAAGGCGTTGTTGAAATGATGCTCGACGCTACACAACGATTTAATGCTCCTCTTACGGCCGATCGTCTTTTCGGATGGCATGCTTCGTTATTTCCGGCGGGCCGTAGCGGTATGTATAAGATCGTGACCGGGGGCTGGCGGAACAATACAAAGGACGACCCCATGCAGGTTGTCTCCGGCGCAATGGGCCGTGAAAAAGTGCATTTCCAGGCGCCGGATTCCGATAAGCTCGACGATGAGATGAAAAAATTCCTTCACTGGTTTAATGCGGCCGGAGATACAGACCCCGTATTAAAAGCCGCCATCGCGCATCTCTGGTTTGTGACGATACATCCCTTTGATGATGGCAACGGACGAATGGCAAGGGCTATCACCGATATGCAGCTGGCCCGCGCCGATGGAAGCCCACAGCGCTTCTACAGCATGTCCGCTCAGATCAGGACCGAACGGAATGGTTATTATGAAAGGCTTGAGGAAACACAAAAAGATACACTCGACATAACGACATGGATCGTGTGGTTCCTGGAATGCCTGAACCGTGCTATCGGAGCAACAGACGTAACTCTTTCCGCCGTAATGAAAAAAGCAAGGCTATGGGAAAACCCTGCAACGCAGTCCTTAAACGAAAGGCAAAAGCTGATGCTGAATAAATTGCTGGACGGGTTCACAGGCAAGCTAACCTCCTCTAAGTGGGCAGTCATTACCAAGACCTCGCAGGATACGGCGATACGCGATATCCAGGACCTCGTAGGGAAGGGGCTTTTGAGAAAAGAAGAAGCAGGAGGAAGAAGCACAAGTTACGTTCTGAACGAATAGCTATTCCACTTTCCTGTCCGCATGCCCGAGGCTTTTGTCCGGGTTCACCAGGTCGCGCACACGCTGTTTCAGTTCTTTTACCTCGGGAAAATGACCGTCCCGCTTCCGGTCGAATATGATCTGGTCGTTCAGGGATACCTGGTAACTCCCGGAGATCTCCGAGGGCCTCAGCGTAACGCCGGAGAGGTCTTCCTCAAAGGTGACGAGCAGTTCCTGCGCCATGTATGCTGCGCGAAGCAGCAAGCCGCATTTAGGGCAGTAAGAAATTGTTATTCCCGGTTTCATCCGTTATATTTTGTCTTTTTTTTAAGGCCGAATGGAACCTCGCATGAACATCATCCTATGTGTGGGAAAATTAGTCAAGTTCGGTTTCATATCTGTAAATGTACACCGTTCACGGGTGTTTGCATCACTCCCATAAAAAAGCGTTATAAAAAAGTTAAAACCCCGCATTTATTGTGTATCTTAAGTACGGATAATATTCCCAAAACGACTGTAATTCTGCTGATTGTCTGTTTAACTCAATAGGGGAGCATGCTTCTGTAGTAAAGCATTTGAGAGCGCCGGCATATCAACCAAAATGTTCCAAAATCAAACATGCGCACATGCAATTAAAGGTTTACGCCTGTGATGCCGGGAAGTGGCGCCTAAAGCTCCCGGTCTTGTTTATCCTGTTACTGCTTGCAGCATCTGCACCTGCTGACGCTTTTACAACGGAAACCACAGTTTATCAGGACTCTGTGCCTGCCTCCCGGATACGTGGCAGGGTCATGGACGCGGACGAGAACATACCGCTCCCCGGTGTTACCGTGGAAAATCTCGTGAACCGTAAAGGCATCCTCACCGACGTGAACGGTAATTTCGTGCTCGCCGGCAAAACGGGGGACAGTATCCGCTTTTCCTACATCGGCAAAAAGGTGCAGGTGGTCACCTACCGCGGGCAGCCGCTGAGCATCCAGCTGGAACAGCTGGGCGGCGTATTGTCTGAAGTAGTGGTGACCGGTTTCCAGGACCTGGACAAAAGGAAATTCTCCGGCGCCGCCGTTACCCTTAAAGGCGACGATGTGAAGATAGACGGGGTGGCGGACCTGAGCCGCATGCTGGAAGGCCGGGCAGCCGGCGTTTCCGTGCAGAACGTGTCCAGCTCGTTCGGCGCCGCGCCCAAGCTCCGCATCAGGGGCGCCACTTCTATCCATGGCGACAATAAACCGCTCTGGGTGGTAGATGGTGTGGTGCTGGAAGAGATCATCAACATTTCCAACGACCAGCTTTCCAGCGGCGACCCCACCACTTTGCTGGGCTCCGCCGTGGCCGGCCTGAACGCCAACGACATTGAAAGCTACGCGATATTAAAGGACGCCGCAGCCACCGCGCTGTACGGCGCAAGGGCGATGAACGGCGTGGTGGTGATCACCACGAAAAAGGGACGGATCGGCAAACCGCTCGTGTCCTACACCGGCAACTTCAGCACACAGCTGAAACCGTCCTATGCAGATTACAGCATCATGAACTCCTCCCAGCAAATGTCCGTACTCGCAGAGCTTGAAAGGAAAGGCGCCCTCGGCCCCAACGTCCTGGACCGGGCGGATAACGGCGTGTACGGCAAAATGTACGAGCTCATGCTGGCGGACGCCAATGGTAATTTCCCCGTTCCCAATACGCCCGAAGGCCGGGCCGCTTTCCTGAAAAGGTATGCCGCCGCCAATACGGACTGGTTCGACCTGCTGTTCCGGAACAATTTCGTGCAGGAACATTCCCTCAGCGTTTCATTCGGTACCGATAAATCGCAGTCCTATTTCTCCACCAGCTATTACGGCGACAACGGCTGGACGGTGGCCGACCGCGTGAACCGTTATACCCTCAACTTCCGCAATACCTATAATTTCTCCGACCGCCTCACCGTTGGTTTTTCCGCCCTCGCTTCCGTAAGGCAGCAGCGCGCGCCAGGCTCGCTTACCAGGCAGGAGAATCCCGTGGAAGGGCAGTACGACAGGGACTTCGATATCAACCCCTTCAGCTACGCCCTCAACGCCAGCCGTACCATGACGGCTTACGACCAGAACGGGGAGCGGGAGTATTTCCGCCGCAACTTCGCGCCTTTCAACATTCTTACCGAACTTGAAAATAATTACCTGAATATCAATGTAGCGGACCTCCGCCTGCAGGGCGACCTGAAATACAAGATCACGCCCGCGCTCACTTTCGAATTCGTAGGGGCGGTGCGTTACGTGAAATCGAGCATGGAGCACCAGATCACGGAGAGCGCCAATATGGCCAACGCTTACCGTGCCGCGGGCAACGCCACCATCAGGCAGAACAACCGGTTCCTTTACCGCGACCCGGACGATCCTGAGGCGGAACCCGTAGTGGTATTGCCTTACGGCGGTTTTTACAACAGGACGGAAGACCAGCTTGTAAGCTATGATTTCAGGAACAGCCTTGCTTTTGTAAAGACCTTTAACAACATTCATTCCGTGAACCTCCTGGCCGGCATGCAGGTAAAATCCGCGGACCGGCAGCAGGCCAGCAATACCGGTTTCGGTTATCAATACGACAACGGCGGGGTGCCGTTCGTGGATTACCGCATCGTGAAGCAAACCATCGAGAGCAATTTCCCGTATTATGGAATGAGTAAGGACTGGGACCGGTTCGTGGCATTTTACGGCTCGGCAGGTTACACGTTCAAGCAGCGCTACAACTTTACCGGTACGGTCCGCTACGATGGTTCCAACAGGCTGGGCAAAAGCACTACAGCCCGCTGGCTGCCCACCTGGAGCCTTGCAGCTTCCTGGAATGCGGACAGGGAGCCGTTCATGCAGAACCTGACCTGGGTGGATTACCTGACAGTAAGAGCATCTTACGGCCTCACGGCCAGTATGGGGCCCGCTACAAATTCCAGCATCGTGCTTCGCAATATCAACACCACCCGGCCATATTTTACCGAAGTAGAATCCGTGATAAGGCTGGCTAACCTGGAAAACTCCGAGCTGACCTGGGAAAAGGCCTACACGGCCAACGCCGGGCTGGACTTCGGTCTGTTCAAAAACAAGCTGAACGTGAGCCTGGACGGGTATATCCGCCAGAGCTTCGACCTTATCAGCGTGATACGCACTTCCGGCATCGGCGGCGAAGCGGAGAAAGCCGCCAACTATGCGGATATGGATTCATGGGGAGCCGAGCTGATGGTAGGCGGGCCGGTGATCACCCGGAGGGATTGGGGCTGGAAAACCAATTTCACCTTCGGCTATAATGAAAACAAGATCACCAACGACCGGAGCCGCCCGCAGATATTCAATATGGTGCAGGCCGAAGGCGGCAACCGCCAGGGATTCCCGGTGCGCAGCCTGTTCTCCCTGCAGTTCAAAGGCCTCGACCACTACGACGGCGGCCCGATGTTCGTGAATGAAAAAGGAGAGACGAGCGAAGGCGTTTACCTGCAGGACAGGGATATCAGCCATCTCGTATACGAAGGCCCGGTGGACCCCATCGTGACCGGCGGCTGGTCCAACACCTTCAACTATAAGAACCTTTCGCTGAACATATTCGTTACCGCGCAGGGCGGCAACAAGATCAGGCTGTATCCCGCGTTCAAAACCGCTTATTCCGACCTGGACGCCACGCCGAAGGAATACCTGGACCGCTGGCTGATCCCGGGAGATGAAAAAGTGACGGATGTTCCTTCCATCCTGGGCGGCCTGGAAATATCAAGGCTGAACGGCGAATACCCTTACAACAAC
>CBFHAF010000265.1:0-6682 GCA_965653435.1 uncultured Chitinophaga sp. | reverse complement strand
CGGCACTATCAGGCTGGGTAACGGCGCCGTGCTGACCGTCCCCAAAGGTTTCCGCTTCCTGGACGAAAAGCAGAGCCACCGCCTGCTGGAAGATATCTGGGGAAATCCTGAAATGCATACGCTTGGTTCGCTGGTACCCGATTCCCTCGGGCCGATGGACGAGGCCTGCTGGATCTTTAACGTCTGGTTCGACGCCATCGGTTACGTGAAAGATGAAGATGCGGACAAGATAGATTATGACGACCTGCTGAAGGAACAGCAGAAAGATATCCGGGAAGCAAACCCCGAGCGGATCAAGAACGGGTACGAGCCGATCGAGTTCATTGGCTGGGCCGCGCCGCCGTACTACGATAAAACAAAGAAGACCCTTCATTGGGCCAAGGAGCTGAAGTTCGGCGAAAGCGAGGATCATACCCTGAATTATAACGTAAGGATATTGGGCAGGAAAGGGGTGCTGATCATGAATGCGATAGGCACCATGAACGATCTGCCGGCTATCCGGCGGCATATCCCGGCCATCATCGCCTCGGCGAGCTTTGAGCAGGGCGATACTTATGCCGACTTCGATCCGGATGTGGATGAAGTTGCGGCCTGGAGCATCGGCGGGCTGGTAGCCGGCAAGGTGCTTGCCAAGGCGGGCTTTTTCGCGGTGATCCTGAAATTCGGGAAGTTCATCGTGCTGGGGCTTATCGCTGCAGGCGCGGCGGTTTGGCGCTGGATCACCGGGCGAAGGAGGAAAGATGAACTGGAGGACGGCTGGGTCATGCCTGCTCCCAAAGCTGAGCCTGACGGGCCGGAAACGGCTGCCGCGGCGGAAGAGGAGCGGAAAGACGGCGGGCCGGCCGCATCCTGACGCTGCCATCACATAATATTATATAAGGGAACCGCCCGGAAGGGCAGGTTCCCTTTTCTTTTTCTTTCCGTAACCCCATTCATCAGTTTCAGGAAAATTTTGCAACATATTATTCTCCCGGTCGTCTATTATCCTGAATGCGGTCCCTAAACAAACGGCAGGATTTAACCTAACCAAGTTTCCAAGATTCAAATTCAGGCTTTTTAACCAATCGTCACCAACATACGACCACTTGTGTATAATTATGTACTATGTTAAACATACTACCTACCTTTACACTGTAGTTGATAAAGAAAGGAACTATAGCAACGTACAAATCCATCCAAATCTACAATCCTCCTTATATGAAATCTAACTTTATGCTGCTGATCCTAAGCTTGTTACTGATAGGTAACAGTTTTAATGGACAGGCCCAGAACACCCCCGCACAGATGAATGAAAAAGGTAAAGTGACCGGTATTGTATTAAGAACAGATAACAAGCCGGTTGAATTTGCCACCGTAACGCTCCTGAAAGTGAAAGATTCCACCCTCGTGAAAGGGGCTATTTCCGATATCGAAGGCAAATATGTTTTTGAAGGCATTCCCGAAGGCCAGTACCTGGTGGCCGCTGCGAACATGGGCATGAAAAAGAGTTTCAGCAAGCCCGTGAAAGTGAATGGTTCTCCCGTGAAAGTAGGCCCCATCGTGCTTTCCGAAGAAACCCGCAGCCTGAAAGAAGTAAACGTAACGGGTAAACGCCCGTTTATCGAGCAAAAAGCCGATAAAATGGTCGTGAACAGCATCGTGGCCGCGGGCGGCACGGCGCTGGAAGTGCTCCAGCAATCCCCCGGTATCCAGGTAGATAAAGACGACAATATATCCATGCGTGGCAAGAACGGTGTGATCATCATGATCGACGGCAAACCCACGAACATGTCTCCCCAGGACGTTGCCCTGCTGCTGAAAAACATGCCCAGCTCCAACATCGACCAGATAGAGCTGATCGCCAATCCTTCCGCCAAATATGACGCAGCAGGCAACGCGGGGATCATCAACATCAAGCTGAAAAAGAATTCCAACTTCGGCACCAACGGCAGCGTGAACGCCACTTACGGCCAGGGGGCGCTTCCCCGCGGCAACGGCGGCCTTAACCTGAACCACCGCAACGAAAAGATCAACGTTTACGGCTCCTACAATTACAACTACAACCGCCAGTTCGAAAACCTGGACATAGACCGGGACAACATGGAAGCCAGCGGCCGCATCGTGTTCGACCAGAACTCATACCTGGACAAGAAAAGCCAGTACCATGGCGCTAAAGCCGGTATCGACTGGTTTCTCAACAAGAACCATACGGTTGGGGTAATGGTGAACGTGGCCGGCAACCGCTGGAACGGGAGCGGTAACAGCCAGACCTGGATCGGCAACGGCATAAGGGTGGATTCAAGCCTCCGCACCATTACGGCCAACAGCCAGAATATGAACCGCCAGAGCTATAACCTGAACTACAAAGGCCGGCTGGACACCACGGGCAGGGAGCTCAACATCGACCTGGACTATTCCCGCAATGCCGAAGACCAGTTCAGCGACCTTTATTCCGGCTACATGGATGCGGTGGGCAAGATCCACTTCCGCGGTGATACCACCCGCAGCCTGCAGCCTTCCATCATTAATATCAAGACCGCAAAGATCGATTATACCCACCCGCTGAGGAACAATGCCAAGTTCGAGGCCGGCGTGAAAGTGAGCTTCGTGGACTCCGACAATAACTCCCGCTTTGATTCCCTGCGGCACGGCAACTGGGAGTACGACTACAACCGCTCCAACTACTTTATCTACAAAGAGAACGTGAACGCGGCATACCTCAACTTCAGCAAACAGTTCAAGAAGTTCGGCGTACAGGCCGGCCTGCGCGCGGAACAAACCAACGTGGAAGGCAACTCGGTTACGCTTAAGCAGGTAAACGATACCAGCTACCTGAATTTCTTCCCCAGCATTTTCCTGAGCTATGCCGCCGGGAAAGACCACCAGTGGGGGCTTTCATTCAGCCGCAGGCTGCAGCGCCCAAGCTACGACGACCTGAACCCCTTCGAATTTTACCTGGACCGTTACACCAAAGCCGGCGGTAATCCCAATCTCCGCCCGCAGTACTCCAGCAACTTCGACCTTACGCATACCTTCAAATCATTCCTGACCACGGCCATCGGGTACAGTCACACGAAAGATATGCTTTCGCGCATACTGGAAGCCGGCGTGGACCCGGAAACAGGGGATACCACCATCGTGGTGTACAAATACATGAACGTGGCCAAGAAAGACAACGTGAACCTGAACATCTCGGCACCCGTTCCCATCACCAAATGGTGGAACTCCTTTACCACATTCTCCGTTTTTTATAACGCCTTCGAAACAACCGTAAATAACGAGCTCATCAAACGCTCATCCGGCGGCTTCTTTGGCAACACCCAGCATACGTTCACCCTCGGCAAGGGTTACACCGCGGAAGCATCTTTCTGGTACAATTCCCGCCAGATCTCCCAGGAAGGGCTTTTCAAAATGAACCCCATGTATGCCTTCAACGTCGGTTTCCAGAAAACCGTGCTGAAAAAGAAAGGCACCATACGCCTGAATGTGAACGATGTATTTCAAACCCAACGCTTCGGCGGCACTTACAGCGTGACCAACCGCACCGTGAAACTTGCGAACACCTGGGACAGCCGCCAGGTTAGGGTATCTTTCACCTACCGCTTCGGCAACTCCAACGTAAAAGAGGCCCGCAACCGTAAAACCGGGCTGGAAGACGAGCAGAGCAGGGTGAAATAACACAAACACGTACCTAATCATGTTTTAGGTATATAAGGATGGAAAGAACGCGGCCTCTGAAGGTCGCGTTCTGTTTTATATACCAATGATTTTCAGTATTTTGAATTTTGTTGCCTCCCAAATGCAACCATCATTCCAGTCCCGCGTCTTTAATATGACTTTATACCCTGACAATTTGGAAAATCCGCCTGTAACTAATCAAATCGTGGTACGCTGCCGCAAGGGCGACGTAAGGGCATACCGTGAGCTGTATGAGGCGTATTCCAAAGCGATGTTCAACATCTGCCTGAGAATGACAGGGCATTCGGCCGATGCGGAAGACGTGCTGCAGGAAGCCTTTGTGCAGGTGTTCAAAAACCTGGACAAGCTGGAGACAGACAGCAGCCTTACCGCTTGGATCAAAAGGATCGTAGTGAACCACTGCCTCAGTTATCTCCGCAAAAAGAAAGTGTATTTCGAGGAAGTAGGGGAGGCGGAGTTTGAAGAAGAAAAAGGGGTGGACGAATCGGAGCACACCATGACGGTGGCGGCGGTAAAGGAAGCGATCGGCCAGTTGCCGGACGGCTACCGGACGGTGCTGAACCTTTACCTGTTCGAAGAGTATTCACACCGTGAGATCGCAACGCTGCTGGGCATATCGGAATCTACCGTAAAAACCCAGTATATGCGGGCAAAAGAAAGGGTAAGGCAATTGGTGAAAATAAAAACGAGAGAAGTATGAAACTGGAAGATTTCATTCAGCAGCACAGAGGGGAATTTGAAGAAGAGGGGCCCGGCCCCGGGGTGTGGGCTGCGCTGGAAAAAGAGCTGCCGGTAAAGCAGAAGGCCAGGGTGATCTCCATGATGGCCCGCCACTGGTGGAAAGCTGCCATCCTGGTTGCGCTTGTGGCAAATGCGGGCATCCTCCTCACTTTCCTGCAAACTAAAAAGGAAGTGGCCGTTGTGATCCCGGAAATGCAGGAGATGGAACAATTTTATACCACCCGCATAGAACAGAAGCTCGGTGAGCTGAAACAGATACCAGCCGCCGAACTGGGGCTGGATAGCACAACCCGCAAAGAACTGGAACTTCGCAACGAAACCTATATGATGCTCGAAAAAGAGCTGGAAGGCAATCCCGGCAACGAACGCATCCGCTCAGCCATGATCCGCTACTACCAGATGAAGCTGGAACTGCTGGACAAGATCCTGGAAGAGCACAGCAAACACAACGAAGACGCTAACAATGACTCCACACTATTAAATAAGAAAGATGTTATCTAAATCTACATTATTACTCTTATTGCTTTGCCCGCTCATGGTGTTCGCCACCAAGGGCGACGAAGAACATAAGCTGCGCATCACCAAGTCGTTCAATGTAAGAAGCAGTTCGAAAGTGATCATCCAGAACAAGTACGGTAAGATCGTGGTCAATATCTGGAACCGCAACGAATGCAAGGCCGACATAGAGATCGTGGGTTTCGGCGCAAACCCTGAACAGGCGCGCAGGATGGCCGAAATGGTTGAAATAAAGGCCAGCGACAACGGCGACGCGGTGAAAATGGAAACCTCTTACAATGCAAACGGCGCGGGCAAATGGTTCAACTTCGGCAAAAAGGATTCCCGCGATTATGTGAACGTGAACTATAACCTGTATGTACCCGCCAATATCGCGTTCCTTGTGCTGGACAACCACTTCGGCGACGTGCTGGCCCGCGAGCTGCCCATGGTGAGCCGCGTGTCTGTCAACTACGGTTTTGTAGATATCAGCGAAGCCGGAAAAAAACTGTCCGTACACCTGAATTATACCGACAAATGCCGCATCGGCAAAGCGCAGGACCTGGAAATACATGCCAATTATTCCAACATGCGCGTTGGCAATACCGGTAACGTAGTGCTGAATTCCAACAACGGCAACTGCACATTCGGCGCGGTGGGGGAAACCAAGGTCAGTTCCAATTACGACGATATAAAGTTCCAGAGCGTAAAATCCCTGCAATTTGACGGCAACTACACGGATTTCAGAACGGAACAGCTGAGCGGCCCCGTGTCTGTCAGCGCCAACTATTGCGACGTGACCCTGCGCAAGATCGCCAACGATTTCAGAAGCATCAAGCTGAGCCTCAATTATACCGATGTGAGGCTGGGCGTGGGCGACAACACAGCTTTCCGTATACAGGCCGTGATAAAGAACGGCGATCTCAAAACAAGGGATTTTGAATGGAAAAATGTCAGCCAGCTGCGCAACAATGAAAACCTCTCCTTTTCCGCCATAACTGCCAACGGATCGGACGCTTCGCCTTCCATTAACATCAATGCGAGGTACAGCGACGTGAAGTTGGGAGGAGATTAACACAAACGCCTCTTTTAAATCTAACACCATGAAGAAAATTGCAACCTTTCTATTCGCTGTCCTCATTGCAGGCTCCGGCACCCTTTACGCACAGGAAAAAGTGAGCGGGAGCGGAAACCTGAAAAAATAAAAACGCCCGGCCGGCAACATCACCGAGATATCGACCGCCGGCAAATACAAAGTGTTTCTGAAACAGGGCAACACGCCTTCCATTGAGCTGGAAGCAGACGACAACCTGCTCCCATACATCGAAACCAAAATTGAGGGCGATGAGCTGCACCTGTCTCCCAAAAAGGGATACAACATCAATCCCAGCAAGCCCATCACGGTTTGGATCACACTGGCGACCCTGAAGGAAATATCCGCCAGCGGCCAGGTGGACCTGGTTACAGAAGGCGCTTTTAAAGGCAGCAGCCTGGAAGCCAACTTCAGCGGCAGGGTAGACGCGCAGCTGGACCTGCAGTATGACAAGCTGGAAGTATCCATGTCCGGATCCGGCAAGATGAAACTCAACGGTCGCGCGAACAAGGCGGAGATCAGCCTTTCCGGCTCAGGCGAAATTGATGCGCCCGACATGGAGGCGAACAACATGGAGATCGCTATTTCCGGAAGCGGAAATGCCAATGTGAACGTGTCGAAAAAATTAGATATTGCTATTTCCGGCAGCGGCAACGTAAAATATAAAGGAGCTGC
>CBFHAF010000264.1:0-6713 GCA_965653435.1 uncultured Chitinophaga sp. | reverse complement strand
GAAGGAAGAACAGGCTGTCGCCGCCCGTTTCCACGAGCCTGTTCTGATCATAATAGGCGCCGGCGCCATTGGCGATGTAAATGATCTTCAGCTCATCGTCCTTCTGGGGAGCGGCGCAGGCTGAGCGGATAGATTGGATGCGGAATGGTACATTGTTCATCTGTAACATATGCTGGGTTTTATATCCCTTATAGTGCGAGCAATATGCCATTTTCAGCAGGAACAGCTGTAATCCGCCACAGGGAAGGCGAAGAGGGGAGCCGGACCGCCACGATGGTTGCCTGAAAACTCCGATAATTTCGGAGTTTCAACGAAAATGCGGGAATATTTCAGTAAAGGTCTTTGCGGGAGATGCCGAGTTTCTCCATCCTGGATTCGAGGGTGGTGGGTTTTATACGGAGGATCGCCGCGGCTCCTTTTTCGCCGCGCACTTTGCCGTTGGCCTGGCGGAGGATGGAAAGCAGGTACTCCCGTTCTGTTTGCTGCTGTGCGAGTTTCAGGTCATGCAGGTTGGCGATCACGGAAGGAGCGGAGAATTGCGGGTTGTGCAGCAGCTTGGCCAGTTGCAGCGGGCTTTTGCCGTCGCTGAGGATAACGGCCTGTGTGATGACGTTTTCCAGTTCCCGGATATTGCCGGGCCACTGGAAGGTTTCCAGTTCGGCCATCATCGCGGCGGAGATGCCGGAAAAAGGTTTGTGCAGGCGCCTGAACGCCTGCACGGCGAAGTGCGTGGCCAGCGGGCGCACGTCAGTTAGGCGTTCGCGCAGGGGAGGGAGCGTAATGGGGAAAACGCTGAGGCGGTAATAGAGATCAAGCCTGAACTCCCCGCTGCCCACGGCTTTCTCCAGGTCGCGGTGGGTAGCGGCGATCACACGCACATTCAGCGGGATGGGCGTATTGCTGCCCAGCGGCTCTATTTCTTTTTCCTGCAGCACCCGCAGCAGCCGCGATTGCAGCTCATGCGGCATTTCGCCGATCTCATCCAGGAAAATGCTGCCGTCCTGGGCTTGTTCAAATTTTCCTTTCCTGCGGGAAGCCGCCCCGGTAAAGGCGCCGCTTTCGTAACCGAACAGTTCTGATTCTATCAGGTCCGGCGGCAGGGACGCGCAGTTTATCCGCACAAATGGCCCGTTTCGGTATTGTGAAAGACGGTGAACCGCTTTAGCCACCAGTTCCTTGCCGGTGCCGCTTTCTCCGAGCAGCAGCACGGTAGTGTCCTGCGGGGCCACACGTTCAATGTGATCGAATACCCTCAGCAGCGAGGGATGGGCGCCGATAATTCCTTCAAAACGGTCGTTCCGCGGGAGGGAAGGCAGGTCAGTTTGTTCCGCGCCTGCTGCATATTGAAGAAGCGGAGCGAGCTGTTGCAGCAGGGCAAGCTGTTCCTGCGTGTATGCTTCAGCGTTACGGCTGTATAACCTGATGGTGGTATTGCCTGCCGGTACGGTTAGTGAAGCGTTGAGGCCGTGCAGGCCGGCGAGCTTTTTGAGCCAGGGCGTTCTTTGCGCGGCAGCTTTAAATTTTGCTCCCTGCAGGATCGATGCCGACGGGGCTTTCCTGGGCCACGGCCATTTCATGCCGGTCATCACGGCGAAAGCATCGGGATCGATCACCTGGTATTCATCCCGCCCGATGCGCAGGAAACCGCAATGGTCTGCCAGGCAATAATCGAACGGCACAGCGGTTTGAATGGCCCGCGCCAGCTGCAGCAGGCTGCGTTGCGGTGAAGCGAGCAGGGCTATCAGCGATTGCTGCAGGCGGAGGGTTTGCTGGGCCTGCATGTTCAGCAGCAGGTAATCTGCAGGCTTGTCCGCAGGGAATGTTCCTTTAAAAGCCGAAACGGAATACCCCGCCTGTTCGAGGATTGCCTGCAGGTTTTTGTCTGTGGCGGGCAGTTGTATCTTTTGCTGGAAATCGGCCATACGGGGATAAAGCTATGCAATTTTCCGGGTGGAAAGAAGACCGCGTGTATTGCTTTGCGCTGATCATCCCCGTTGCCGCCAATTATGAGCAAACCTGTGCTGCGCAAACGATTGAGCAGTTCTTTGCTGTCATCTTTCGGTCAGTTGTTGTGGTCATATTCGGAATAATCCTGCCGCGGATCGTTTATTTGCAGGATGAAGAACGTTTTGATCCTTTTCGGTATGCTGGCGGCCACGGCCGGCTGTGTTACCGCATCCGCGCAACAAAAGGCGGTCCAGCGCCGCCCGAATATCATCTTCATTTACGCGGATGATCTTGGTGTAGGGGAAATTGGCGTCTATGGCCAGCAGAAGATCAGGACGCCCCACCTGGACAGGCTGGCGAAAGAGGGCGTTAAATTCAACCAGTTTTACACCGGCACCCCTGTGTGCGCCCCGGCACGGTGCATGCTCATGACGGGCCGCCACGGCGGGCATTCCTACATCAGGGGAAATTATGAGCTGGGCGGTTTCCCCGATTCGCTGGAAGGCGGGCAGATGCCTTTGCCGGAAGGCACACTTACGGTAGCGCGTATGCTGAAACAGGCCGGGTATGCCACCGGGGCCATCGGTAAATGGGGGCTGGGCATGCATTATTCCACCGGCAGCCCCAACAGGCAGGGATTCGATTATTTTTACGGTTACCTCGACCAGAAGCAGGCGCATAATTTTTATCCTACCCATCTGTGGGAAAATTCCGGCCGGGATACGCTGAACAACCCGCCTATCGACGTTCACAAACGCATCGATCCTGCCACGGCGGCGGACGGGGATTTCGACTACTTCAAAGGGAAAGAATATGCGGTGGATGCCATGACAGGTAAAGCGGTGGATTTTATCCGCAAACACCGCAAAGCTCCGTTCTTCCTGTACCTGCCTTACACGATCCCGCACGTTTCGCTGCAGGCGCCCGATGCGGCGGTAAAACAATACATCGGCCAATTCCCGGAGAAGCCGTACTACGGCCAGCAGTCATATGCCGCAGCCAAATATCCTTTGTCCACATATGCGGCCATGATCACCTACCTGGACGCACAGGTGGGCATTATTATGGAACTGGTGAAAAAGCTGGGGCTGGACGGGAATACGGTGATCATGTTCTCATCGGACAACGGTGCTACATTCAACGGCGGTGTGGACGCGAAGTTCTTCAACAGCGTGAGCGGCCTGCGCGGCCTGAAAATGGACCTCTATGAAGGCGGCATACGCGAACCCTTTATAGCGCGGTGGCCGGGGAAAATACCCGCCAACACGCAGTCGGACCTGGTGGCCGTGCAATACGACATGATGGCCACCTTTGCCGCTATTGCAGGCATTCCCGCGCCGGAGAACGACGGCATTTCACTGCTGCCTGAAATGACCGGCAACCGCGGCAGCCAGGCAAAAAGATCCTACCTCTATTTCGAATACCCCGAAAAAGGCGGCCAGCTGGCCATCCGCATGGGCAAATGGAAAGCCGTGAAAACCGGCCTTAAACAAAACCGCCATAAGCCCTGGGAGCTCTATGACCTTTCCGCCGATCCCTCGGAAAGCAAGGACATCGCCTCGCAGCACCCGGACCTGCTGCGGCAGCTGGATGAGATCGTGAAAAAAGAACACCGGCCGGCCCATATCAAAGAGTGGGAGTTCCTGGATCCAAAGGTGCCGGAAAAAGAGAAGATGTGATTCAGCTGGTAAGGTACCTTCGTTTGAAGTCCCGCGGGTTTTCCCCGTTCATTTTCGTGAACAGCTTCGTGAAATAAGAAAGCTGTTCAAATCCGGTGGCAAAGCAGGCTTCGCTTACTGATTTGTCTTGCAGCAGGAGGTTCTTCGCCTGGTTGATACGGCAATGGTTTACAAAATCGGTGAAGGTCATGCCCGTATTTTTTTTGAAATACCGGCAAAAGGCCGCGGTGGTCATATGCACCTGCCGGGCTATTTCGTTCACATCGGGTTTTTGATGGAAGTTTGCATCGATGTAATCGTAAATGACCGCCATGCGGCTGTCTTTATGCTGCTGGTCCGCCCGGTCGTTGAGCTGTACCACTTCCGTGCTGGTGGCCATTACCTGGAATATCTCCAGCAGGCATATCAGCTGCGCGAAATGTTCCAGCTGCTGCATCTGTTTCAGTTTGGCGGCAATGGTGATCTTTGTGAGCCCGGTGAACGACAAGCCGTATTTGGCGCGCCCGAAAAGCTCTTTGATGGCTGAGAGTTCCGGGGCATTGAGAAATGCATCTCCCAGGAAATCTTCCCTCAGCTGTACAACGATCTGGTTGATCTCGCGCCCAAGGCCATAGTCGAAGTTGAGATGCGGCACGTCCGGGCCGATAAAGATCAGGTCGTTGTCGATATAATTCGAGATGTGCTGGCCCACATGCCGGGTGCCGGAACCGCCTTCCACGTATACGATCTCATACTCCGGGTGGAAGTGCCAGTAGAAGTTCTTTTTGAAGCAGGAAGCATTCAGCCTGAAGGATTTTCCTTTGTCCGGGTGAATTTCTTCGAGTTGCAGGTTGCTCATAACGGTACAAAATTACAGTAAATCTGGTCAATACAGTACAAATATTGATCATTCCAGAGCAAAAAGGGATTATGGGGATATAATAATTTTGCATATCATGCAGATAGCCTATTCACCCGCGCTGAGGCCGCAAAGAGTTTACAGGATCGCACTGAGCATCTTTTTCTTTATCCAGGGTATTGTGTTTGCCAGCTGGGCAAACCGCATACCCGATTTTAAGAGCAAGTTCCAGCTGAACGACGCGGAGCTCGGCTCGCTCCTGTTCGCGCTGCCCGCGGGGCAGCTGGCGGGAATGGGGCTTTCCGGTTACCTGGTTTCCCGGTTCGGGAGCAGGGGCGTACTCATGGTTGCGGCGTTTTTGTATCCTTCTTCTTTATTGCTGCTGGGCCTGGCGCCCGGCACCTTCATGCTGGCGGCGGCGCTGGCGCTGTTCGGGCTGTGCGCCAACCTGATGAATATCTCCGCCAATACGCAGGCTGTGGGAGTGGAAGCGCTTTACCGCAGGAGCATCATGGCCAGCTTCCACGGGCTCTGGAGCCTGGCGGGTTTAACCGGAGGGCTGATCGCGCAGTGGATGGTGGTGCAGCATCAAAGCCCTTTCGTGCATTTCTGCTTCATTGTCAGCCTGTCTGTGATCCTTGCCATGCTCAGCGCCTCGTTCCTGCTGCCCCGCGATGCGGCGCGCAGCGCGGGCAAAACCAGCATTTGGGTGAAACCGGACAGGAACATCCTCCTCCTCGGGCTGATCACTTTCGCCTGTATGATCTGCGAAGGCGCCATGTTTGAATGGACGGGCGTTTATTTCAACCAGGTGGTGCATGCACCGGTGGAGTACAGCCGTATGGGCTTCATTGCTTTTATGAGCACCATGGCGGGAGGGAGGCTTACGGCGGATTATTTCATAACGAAGTTCGGCATGAAGCGCATGCTGCAGGCCAGCGGCCTGATCATACTCGCGGGATTGATGACGGCAGTGGCTTTGCCCACGCTTGCCTTTGCAACCATTGGTTTTTTAATAACAGGGCTTGGCGTTGCTGCGGTAGTTCCCTTATCTTTCAGTATTGCCGGCAGGTCAAAAAAGATCCCGCCCGGTGTGGCGCTGGCTATGGTATCGTCGATCGGGTTCTTCGGCTTTTTGCTGGGGCCGCCGCTGATCGGGTTTATCGCCGAAGGTTACGGGCTTCGCTGGTCCTTCACGGTGATCGCCATATTGGGGCTGGGTACTACGATGCTGGCCGGCAGCATTAAAACAGACGAATAAAGGACTACATGGATCAGGCCAGGAGAGCACGATTATCCATCGCATTATTTTTCTTCATATCCGGGTTGGGGTTTTCGACCTGGGCAAGCCGCATAGCGGACATACAGCACCGCCTGGGGCTGAACGAAGCGGAGCTGGGCAGCGTATTGTTCGCCCTGCCGCTGGGCCTGATGATCACGATGCCTATTACCGGCGTGCTGTTGCAGCGGTACAGCAGCAACCGCATCATGTTCGTTGGCGCACTGGCTTTTAATGCCATGCTGGGCTGCCTTGGTTTTGTGACCGAGGTATGGCAGCTGGTGATCGGGCTTTTCTGTTTCGGCGCTTCGCGCAACCTCCTCAATATTTCCATGAATGCGCAATCGGTGGGTGTACAGGCATTGTACGACCGTTCCATCATTACTACTTTTCACGGCATATGGAGCGTGGCAGGCTTCAGCGGGGCCGGGCTCTACTGGCTGATGGTGTATTTCCATGTGGGCACGAACTGGCATTTCCTGGGAGTGGGCCTGCTGCTGGTGATACTCGGCTTCTTTGCTTACCCCGGCAGCCTTGAACAACCGCCGGCGCCCACGGGCAGGAAGTTTGCGCTGCCGGATAAAACGTTGCTGAAATACGGGCTGATCTGTTTTGCCGTGATGAGTTGCGAGGGGATGATGTACGACTGGAGCAGCATTTATTTCGCGAAAGCGGTGAATGCTTCGCGCGAAGTTGTACCGCTGGGCTTCGCGGTGTATATGGTGGCCATGGCCGCTGGGCGGTTTGGGGGAGACAGGGTGGTGCACCGGTTCGGCGTGCCTGCGATGATCAAATACAGCGGCATGCTGATATGCTGCGGGTTATTGCTGGCGGCGGCGCTGCCTGCGCCGGTAACGGCCGGGGCCGGTTTCATGATGATCGGCTTCGGCGTGTCGTGCGTGGTGCCGCTGGTGTTCAGCATGGCGGGAAAATCGAAAACGATGGCGAACGGGCCGGCCATTGCGGCGGT
>CBFHAF010000263.1:0-6726 GCA_965653435.1 uncultured Chitinophaga sp. | reverse complement strand
GAGGTTCATCTCAGACAGGTTTTCGCTCAGCCGTACCAGGCTGTCGGAAAACGCGATCAGCTCGTCCGGCTGGGTGTATTGAAAATCACGGTCTTCTTCTTTTAAAGCAAAAAGACGGTAAGTGCCGGGTTTAAGGTTCTTGAAGCGGTAACTGCCGTCACCCTTGGTTTTGGCCAGGTACAGCGGCTTTTCCTTGGATACCACGGAGTCTTCCAGGTTGCCGTAAAGCATAACGGCCACATTGCTGTCCGGCTTGCCGGTTTCCGCTATCAGCACCTTGCCGGTCATCTCCAGGGAGTCCATGTAAGTGCCGGTAGACACTACATACTGGAAATCCTCGATGGGATTGCGTTCGTTCACATCCTTTACGGCGTCGCCGAAATTGAAGGTATAAGTGGTATTGGGCTGAAGGGTATCTTTGATCTCGAGGGTCACCACGCGCAGCTTGGCAGTGATCACCGGGGTGCGTTTCATCGTGGGGGATACGATCAGCTTCTCGATCACATTGTCCAGCTCCACGAATTCGTTGAAATGGAAAACAACTTTATTCGCCTTGAAGTTCAGGGTGGAATCTTCGGGGTTGACATTAACCAGCCTCGGCGGCAGGGTATCCCTGGAGCCGCCTCCCGGAGGTACGATGTTCGCGCATTGGGTGAAAAAAGAGCAGAAAGCCAATATGACGAATGAGACTGTCCAGCCCCGCATGTTCTGATTCATGATCCTGACCTGTGAATTAAATTATTTGCAAACTTACTGTTTGTTGTTCATTATTCATCCTCCTCTTCCACGAGGGAATGCAGGGCTATTTCCAGCTTGTTGTCCTTTACAAAGCCGCACCATTTGCAATCTTCTTTGCCGCAGCCGGTATAGAATTCCTTGTTCTGTATCCTGATCCAGCTGTCTTTGATCTGCTGGCTCACGGTGGTGATGTCTTCCGGGAGGATGTCAATTTTTTCCTTGAAATACTCCTTTTGTTTGTTGGGCTCTATGAAATCAAATTCCGTGCTAACAACCTGCCAGTTCTTCTGTTTATAATTATCTAACAAAATTTTATAGAATACGGCCTGCCGCCAGTAATCCCCGCCGTTGGGGTCGCGCTGGTTCGGCCGGTCGAACTTCCGGAGGTTGTTCTTGGTCTTTTCGTAATCCCCGGTCTTATAGTCCACCACGTTCACCTCATTGCCGTTGAATTCCAGCTTGTCTATCTTCCCTTTGAGCGGCACGCCGTTCACCACCACGTTCCGGATATTCCTTTCTATGCTCACCACGGTGTTCCAGGTGTGTATGTATTTGTCGTAGTACGCGCTGAGGATGTCTTCCCCGTATTCGATCCTCCGCTTGAAAGCCTCTTTGGTAAAGCATTCCCGGTTGCGCGTCATGCTGTATTTGAAATCTTTGATGAATTCTTCCCTGGGCGGGAATGCATTTTTTTCCTGCATTTTCTGGAACAGCTTTTCCAGCGCAAAATGCACCGCGGAGCCGAATTCGGTGCTCTCCGAGCGGCCGGAGGGCACACGCACGAGGTTCTGGTAATAGAAGGAAAGCGGGCAGCGCAGGTAATTGTTCAGCGCGGTCACGTTCATGGTAAAGCCGTTCAGCAGGGTGTCTATGAACAGCTGGTCCACCTTCTCGATCTCCGGCGCCAGCTCTTTGCCGTATTGCAGCGCTTCGAACTCGAACAGGGTTTCTTCGGGCACTTCCATTTTATGCTGCGGCAGGATGTGGGCCTGGAGGATCTCGCTGATGAACATGCTGGGCTCCAGCGGCTTACCGTCCAGCCGGAACTCGGGGTAGCTGATGACCAGGTGCTTTTCCGCCCGGGTGATGGCCACGTAAAAAAGGCGGCGCAGCTCCTGTTCGTCGGTAGATGTGGCTTCGGTGGCGAACACGGTATCGGGAAAGGAAAATCCGGCGGCATTTTTTTTCTTTTTTTCCCAGAGGTGGGAATTGGTGCCCGCGACGAACACGTATTCAAATTCCAGCCCCTTCGCGCCATGGGCGGTGAGCAGGTTCACGCCTTTTTCGTTCCCGGAAACCTGCACCAGCGGAATGGGCAGGGCATTGCTTTCCATGAGGTCCACCGTTTCCATGATCGCTACAATGTTCATCTCCGGGTGGCGGTGCGTTTCGTCCTTGATGAAGTCGAACAGGGCCTGCAGGTTCTTCATAAGCCAGATCTTCTCCGGTGAAGCCATGATGTACGACAGGATGCCGCCTTCGCTTACGATATTGGAGAACAGCTGCTGGAGGGTGATGTTATGTGCGTCCGCGATCCACTTTTCGAGCAGGTTGCCCAGCCGCATGGCTTCTTCGTGGGGAGCCAGGGAAAAAAGAGTCGGGTTGCGGGTTTTGTTCCAGTCCTGGAGGTATTTGCGGATGGAGAATTTTTCGCTGTACCCTTTCTCCGCCACCTCGATGCTGATGCGCGCGGCCTCTATGGGCGGTATTTTATAGAAATCATAATGCATGATCTCGAACAGCAGGTCGTCGCCGCTGTAGGGTGTTTCCAGCTCGCAGGCAATATACCGCAGGATGTGGATGATCTTTTTCGCGAAAGGCTGTTCGAAAAGGTTGATGTTGCGTTTGGAATAAAAAGGGAGCTTTTTGAGCCGGAAATATTGCGCCAGCTCTTCCCCGTATTTATTCTCCTTATAAATAACGGCGATCTTCCCCGGCATCACGCCCCTGGCGAGGATCTGCTCCACTTCGGTGGTGATGCCCACCATCTCGTCGCGGGAGGTGTTGTAGCGGCGGATCACCGGCGGGATATCCAGCGGGGTAAGCAAGAGGTTGGAGGCGGTCAGTTGTTTGCTGAGACCGTCCAGCTTGTCCACCAGGCGGGAGCCTTTGTTGTGGCCTATTACGGACATGCTCACGTCCAGGATGTTCTGCACGGAACGGTAATTCTGCGTAAGCACAATGGTGCGCAGGTCCTGCGCGAAATGCTCCCCGGCAAATTGTTCCATGTTCTCGATGTTCGCGCCCTGGAAGCGGTAAATGGACTGGTCGTCGTCTCCCACCACGAACACGTTCGGTTTTTCTTCCCCGCTTGTCAGCAGCTGGATGAGCCGGTTCTGCGTACCGCTGGTATCCTGGTACTCGTCCACGAGAATATATTGGAAACGTTCTTTGTAATCCAGCAGCAGGTTCGGGTTTTGCTCAAACGCGCGGATCACCCAGTTGATCATATCGTCGAAGTCGTAGCGGTTGGCTTTGTGCATCAGCTGCTGGAACACGTCGAATTGTTCTACGGCGGCCAGCAGGCGGATCATCTTTTCTTTTTCCCCCGCTAGCTTTTCTTCTTTCAGGTCGCCCTTTTTGAAGCGGCCGCTGGCTCTTTTGTAAATGAAATCCTCGCGTGTTGGCAGTGACTGGACGTATTCTTCAACCTTTTCCCGGATAAAGGGCACCGTCCAGCCCTCGCGTTTCATGGTGGAGAACAGGTTGGCGAGGTTGCGCATATCAAAGTAAACGTCGCCGCGGTAGCGTTTGAGCGGGTTGTCTTTGGTGAACCCGTCTATCAGCGTTTTAAGCAGCTGGATCTTTTCGAGATCGGAGATCGGGTCCAGCACGTTCTTTTCGAAGAGGGACAGGTTGTCCTGTATCACTTCGTTACAAAAGGAGTGGAAGGTATGGATATTCACCCGGTAAGCGTCGGGCCCGATAAAATCAGTGAGGCGCTTGCGCATGGCTACGGTGCCGGCGTCGGTATAGGTAAGGCAGAGGATGTTGTGGGGCAGGAAATCGGTGTCCAGCAGGATCTTGCCGATGCGCGAAGCGAGTATCTGCGTTTTGCCCGTGCCGGGCCCCGCGATCACCATCACCGGGCCCTCGGTATTGTCCACAGCCTCGCGCTGGCGCTCATTCAGGCGCTCGTATACTTCCTGGAACCGCTGGTTATATTGTTGGCTGTCTTTGTTGCTCATAGATTTATTGAAGGTACGCCTCCTTTACGATGCCTTTGATGTCTGAAAAAGGAACAAACAAGGTGATCTGGCCCAGGGCATAGGCGGCAATTTCGTAAGGTGTGTAACTGAATACGACGCCATTCCTGGCAATAAAAAAATTATCGTTCGGCTCGATGGTCTTTTTAAAAAGGTATTGTTCGTCCAGCGGCTGGCCGGCGGGCACTTTGTATTTTTTGCGGAAAGATTTATCCAGCGCGGCAGAAAGCACCTTCTTATAACCCGGCTTAAATACGTCGGAAGGTTTGAGCACTTTCAGAGCGGCAAGGTCCAGCGCGATGAAATTGGAGCCGTGATTGCCATGTGCGCCGCCGGTGTATTCGGAACCGAAATTTTCCAGCGCCAGCAGCGGCCATTCGTTGTACACAACGGTCATGGAGGAAGAAGCGTCCCAGTTCCAGCTGAAACCATGCTCCTTCAGTTCCGCGGTGTCCACATCCTTTTTGTTGCCCCTGTATTCGCTGAGAAAACTGTCCACCCCTTCTTTCAGGAACGTTTTCGGGCTGTCGCTGCCCGGGCCGGGCGCAATGGTTTCACGGATGAACGCCAGCACCGGCTCATCGGCGCCGCCCGTGGGCCATACGGTGCTGCCGCTGGCGGTGGCCACGGGAGAATCGTGCCGGCCCGGCAGCAATGCGGCGGAATCATTATAGGAGACAACGGTAAAGCGGATGGAAGAATCTGCAGCCTGGCGCAGATCGAAGGAGAAATTTTTTCCCCCGCCGGTCCATGTACCCCTGTAAGAGCCATCAGGGGAGAGTTTGCCGAGGAGATTGTTGGGCTCGTCGCTGGCGCCGTATTCGGTGAAGTTCAGGCTGTCTGCGGTCATCTCGCCGGTGAGCAGCGAGATGGGGTCGCCTATTTTATCGTAATAATACCAGGCGGAATAGCGGCCGCCGCCGTGGTGGATGAGGTTCATGGTCACAGGTTGCCCTGCCAGTGTGCCTTTCAGGTGTTTGTAAAAAATACCGCCCCCCGCCGGGATAATGGCGGTGGTAGTGTCTTTTGTGCTGGTGGCTGTGCTGTCCGCGCCTGTGCCGGCGTTTTTCGGCTGGCATGCGCTGAGGCAAGCCAGTATCGTGATCAGACAAGTGAGGAATCTCATTTTTTCCGGTTTAAAACAGGTGTAAATTACCATTTATAGAGATACCGGTCGCATCTGTGCCGGTATATGCAGTAATTTTGCAAAAAAGGGACACAATGATCAATCAAAAAATAGCGGACCTCCGGCAGGATTACCGGCTGGCCACGCTGAATGAAAAGGAAGTGGCGGAAGACCCGGTGCAGCAGTTCAGCCGCTGGTGGGAAGAAGTGATACAAAGTGAGCTGGACGAACCGAATGCGATGACGCTGGCCACCAGCACGGCGGATGGCCGCCCTTCGGCCAGGATCGTATTATTGAAGAGTTTCGACGGGAATGGTTTCCTTTTTTTTACTAACTACGAAAGCCGCAAGGGGCACGAGCTGGCGGAGAACCCGCACGTCACCCTCCTGTTTTTCTGGAAGGAACTAGAGCGGCAGGTACGTATAGAAGGCACCGTTAGCAAAGCGCCGGAAACGGTAAGCGATGAGTATTTCCATTCCAGGCCGGTGGGCAGCCGCATCGGGGCTATTGCGTCGCCGCAGAGCCAGGTGATACCGGGCAGGGAATTCCTCGAAGAAAGGGTAAGAGAGCTGGAAGCGGCGCACCTGCAACATGCGCCGGAACGCCCTGCACATTGGGGCGGATACCTGGTGAAGCCCGAACTGGTGGAGTTCTGGCAGGGGCGCAGCAGCCGGTTGCACGACAGGTTGCGGTATACGCTAAACGGGCAGGAAGGTTGGAAAATAGAGCGCCTGGCGCCCTGATCCGGCTGCCGGCATATAAAATAATCTGCCCCGGAGGGGCAAAAAATAAAGGGATTCCGGGTGTTTGCGAGGTGCAAATAACCGGGATCCCCTATATCTGGCCTGGTGAATTAGGCCTTTTTAGCAGCCTTTGCGGCAGTAGCTTTCTTGGTTTTAGCCGGACGGCTTTTACCGAAAGATCCGTTGGAAATCTTTCCTTTCTTGGTTTTGATATCTCCTCTACCCATTTTTATAGTTTTAAATAAATGATGAATGTAGTGCAAAAATAAAAAAAGCAAGAAACAAATAATGTTCCTTGCTTAAATAATGTTGGGTCGCCAACTCTTAGAGCTTGTCAGACAGAGCTTTACCAGCTTTGAATTTAGCAACTTTTTTAGCTTTGATCTTGATGATCTGGCCAGTCTGGGGATTTCTGCCGTTACGAGCAGCACGTTTGGAAACGGAGAAAGTACCGAAACCAACCAGAGTTACTTTACCACCTTTTTTCAGGGTGTCAGCAACAGCTTTAGTGAAAGAATCCAGAGCGTCGTTTGCTTGGGTTTTGGTAACGCCAGCGTCTTTGGCGAGTTTGTCGATCAATTCGGCTTTGTTCATAGTTAGTTAAGATTTAACTAGTGAGAAAATGTTTGATGTGAGCAAATATAGCGCGTTTTATAAGATTACCAAATTTTTAAAACTTTTTTTTGGAGGCTGAAAAACCCTACAGGTAACGTTTACAGCTGATTGGGCATTCCTCCGGATCAAGTTACCCGATCGGGAGTTTCTTATGAAACGCGCTACTGCATTGACTTTTAATATACTTCGTAATAAAACGCATACTTCTACCAAGTATTGTACCAAAGCTCCAACCCCTTGAAAATAGTGAATTTCCTGTGGATAAGTTATACGTGTTATACCACCTGCATCACGGTCC
>CBFHAF010000262.1:0-6728 GCA_965653435.1 uncultured Chitinophaga sp. | reverse complement strand
GGGGGTTTTTGCGGGCGTACGCGGAAGATATACCAGGCGGTACACCGGCGGATTTTATTACGTGGAGCTGTAATTGACGGAGTGAAGCGGCCCGGCTTACCGAACAATGACAAACCAAAATGCGGCCCGGCGGCAGGATGGCCGGGTTAAAATATGAGCAATTGCATGAAAGAATCTGCGTAAACGCCCATCTCTAGAAAAGAATAACCCACATTTTGTTAAAGAATTTATAAAATTTACGGCAAAATCGTCTTATCTTATCCTCGGATCGGGATCGGTCACAAACATGTCAGATCGAAGCTTCAAATTTTATTATTGGGACAGAAGGGCATAGTTTAGAACCAGAAAATGTAGCGGCCCTGAAAATGAGCATAACAGAGATCGAGAATCGCGAATAAGAGGGGCGGAGAGCGAGAGGCCCTGGACAGAGCAACCAAAAGCATGAAATCGGGAAACAGCCCGGGAAAGAAATCTGCTCGGATAGAATGGCAGCAGATGCAACCAAAATCAAATTAAAGGATCAACGCCGCCGGGAAGAGGACAGTGAATTTTACAGGCGGCGGATCAGCCGGGATGATGGCCATCCGGCACAGGAATTAAAAAACCAGAATCAGATTATCCAACTTATTACCAGCAGACAGAGCACATGAGGAATTTTTTACGAACTACCTGGACTTATGACTAAATCGATTTTGCTCTCAGCAATTGAACGGAAGGAAACGTTACTCTTTTACTCGCCATGCACTTAAACTATTTCAATATGACACTATAAAATACAAGACTAGCACTATCTGAACACATAAGTTCCTGATATATCATTAGGCACAATCCCCCGCCGCTATCCCAGCATAGCGGCCAGGCTGTTTATTGTCCCGAATAGCCGTAATAATATTCCTCACCATAAAAACATCGCATGACCTGACGCCAACTGCTAACTGTATGAACTGATCAGACCTGTATTGAAAACGAATAACAACCAAAATTCAAGATTATGTTTAAAAGAACTCTCCACCTCATGTTCCTGCTCCTGCTATCCCTGCACGGGCTCGCCCAGGAACAGAAGGTTACGGGTACCGTGAAGGATAGCACCGGTACCCCTTTGCCGGGTGTTACGATCACAGACAAAGACTTTAAGAACACCGGTACTGTTTCCGATGCAAACGGAAACTTTTCGCTTGCTGTAAAAGGCAATTCAAAGATCCTCGTATTTTCCATCATCGGCTACAATACCAAAGAGGTGAGCGTTTCCGGCAGAAATACCGTGAACGTGGTGCTGGAGGTGAATTCCAAAATGCTCGGCGACGTGGTGGTGATCGGCTACCAGGAAGTTTCCCGCCGTAAAACAACGGCGTCCATCGCCACCGTGAAAGGAGAAACCATTGCCAACCTGCCGGCTCCCAGTGTGGATATGATGCTGCAGGGCCGCGTGTCCGGCGTGAACGTGCAGAACTTTTCCGGCGAACCGGGCATCCGCAATACAGTGATCGTGCGCGGTAACTCCTCTGTACTGCGCGGGTACGACGAAGCGCGCGCATTGAGCTCCCCGCTCTACGTGATAGACGGTGTGCCCACTTCCGTTACCGAGTTCGGCGGCATAGACGGTTCCGGTACCGGTACCAACGCCATCGCCGGCATCAACCCCAACGACATCGAATCGCTGGACATCCTCAAGGATGCATCCGCAGCTGCTATTTATGGCTCCCTCGGTTCCAACGGCATCATCATCATAAAAACCAAACGCGCCAACAAAGGAAAGCCGCAGTTCAATTTCAGCACCTATATGGGGCTTTCCCTCAAACCCAAGCTGACTGAAGTAGTGGCCGGTGCGGAAGAACGCAGGATGAAGCTGGGCGTGATGGACCTTTACAACGGTTATGTGGATGATGAAACGCTGCCGATGATGCTGACAGACAGCCTCAACCCGGATTTTAACAATGCTACCGACTGGCAGAGCTATTTCTACCAGAACGGGAAGATCAATAACTACGACCTCTCCATGTCCGGCGCCACCGAAGCGGTAAACTACCGCCTCAGCCTCGGGCATTACCGCGAAGATGGTATCGTAAAGAATACCGGCTTCAAACGTTATTCCATGCTGGGAAGCGTAGGCTCGCAGCTCACCCCCTGGCTGAGCAACATGACGCGTTTCCGCCTGACCCGTACGGACCGGCCCCGCAGCATCAACGAACGGACCGGCAGCTTCTTCGCATTCGATTCCTACAGCATGCCTTCTTCCTTCTACGCACTGACGGATAATACCCGCGATTACCTGCTGGGCAACGATAACCGGCTGGACAAGAACATCAATAACAACGTGCTGCTTACCACCGTGTTTACCGCCAATGTGATGAAAGGCCTCAACCTGAGCGCCACAGCGAACTACGAGAACAGGAGCTCCAACCGCGATTATTACCAGCCTTCCGTAGTGAGGGACAACAAGCAGGGCTACGCCTATTTCTACGGCGATAAAACAGAGATCGCTTCGCTGTATGCCACCCTCGAATATACGAAGGCCATCGGCCAGCATCATCTGAACTTCATCGCGGGCCAGAACATGGAATATACCAAATGGGCCTGGAACTACGGCGAGGCCGATCTTGTGCCGAACGATTATGCCTGGACGGTGAACGTAGCCAACAAACAATTTTCCAACACCGCTTCGTCTATAGACGAAACCGGCCTGCAAAGCATCTTTGCCCGTGTGAACTACGACTATAAGGACCGCTACCTGCTGTCCGCATCCCTTACCGGAGACGCTTCATCCAAATTCGGTAAGGACAACCGCTGGGGTAAATTCCCGGCCGTTTCCGCAGGCTGGATCGTGTCCGACGAGCCGGCCATCCAAAATACCATCAGCTGGCTGAACTTCCTGAAGATCCGCGGCAGTTACGGTGTTACCGGCAACCAGCCTGAACGGAACTACCTGGGGTATAACAATTATGTGGTGAACAGGGCCGTGGTAGGAGACTATTCCGGCGTTACATCTTACAACGGTACCTCGGTGATAACGCCCAACTACCTGGACGGCATCGCGCAGAAAGACCTTTCCTGGGAGGAATCCAAAATGGGCAATATCGGTTTGGAAGCAGGGCTGTTCAAAGACAGGGTACGCTTAGTGGTAGATGCCTACAAACGTGAAACCACCAAGGGCTTCTTCCAGTACCTGCTTCCTAACGCCAGCGGTTATACGCAGGCACAGACCAACTCCATCGGCGTACGTAATGCCGGTATAGAAGTAACCGTCAATACCCGCAACCTTGATCCGAAGAGCGAGCTGCAATGGTATACCGACCTTACCTTTTCTTACAACCAGAACGTGATCACCGCCCTGCCGAACGGCGGACGAAGCATCGTGTTCAACTACAACACCGGTGTTTACGGCTCAGATTACCTGCTTTCCGTGGGCCTGCCTGCCAACCAGTTCTATGTATTTGAGTATAAAGGCATCTACGCCCGCAACGAAGATGTTCCCTATAACTTCCTCACCGGCCAGCCGCTGAAGAATTTCGTAGGCTGGGACTATTTCGGCGGCGACCCGATACTCGTGGACCAGGACGGCAACTTCGACCTGAAAGAGCCGATGGACCAGATCGTTGGCGGCGACCCCAATCCCAAATATTACGGCGGTATCCTCAACAATTTCACCTGGAAAGGATTTTCTCTCGGCATATTCCTGAACTATACTTTCGGCAGGGACATCCTGAACAGCTACAACAACCGCCGCTACGAATACCTGTTTGAAGGCACGGGCGACGGCGGTGAGATCAATCTTGCCAAACGCGCTATCATGGACATCAACAAGCTGAACTTCTGGAAAAAACAGGGCGATATTGCGGACCTCCCGACGTTCTCCCTCGTAAGAGAGCAGCGTTCACCCTACCGCTTCCTGGATAAAAGCACGATGTATATTGAAGACGGCAGCTATCTCCGCATCAAGACCATCACAGTGGGCTATAATTTCAGCAACGAGATACTCAGGAGGCTGAAAATGAAACGCCTCCGCCTGTATGGAGTGATAGACAACCTTCACACTTTCCAGAAGAGCAACATTCCCGATGCCGAAGCAGTGAACGCATACGGCGTGTACGACGGCGACGGGTATCCCATTCCCAAGAAATTTACCTTCGGACTGGATTTTGGCTTCTGATGAGCGTGAATTATTGTAACATTTAAACTGAAAGAAATGAAACGAATCCAATATATACTGCCGGCGCTTTTAACCCTGGGTTTTTTGCTCGCAGGCAGTTCCTGTAAAAAGATACTGGAGCTGGAAAGCAAAAATGTTCCTTCCAGCAACAAGTTCTGGAAAACCGATAAAGACGCGCTGGCGGGCCTCCTGGGTGGTTATTCCCTCCTGCGCGACGCGTTGACGGACGAAAACAGGTATTATGTATACGGCGATGTGCCCGCCAATACCATCGAGATCACTTATAACTCCGATTATTCCATTCACCAGATCCGCGACGGCTCTTTCGATGGTGTATACTACGGTTACCTCGAAAACCTCCAGGACTGGACCAAGTTCTATAAATCCATTGCGCAGGCCAACCTGCTCATCGAAAAGATCCCTGAGATACCCGATGCAGCGTTCGAGCGGAATGTGAAGAACTATTACCTCGGAGAATCCTACTTCCTGCGCGCATATAACTACTTCTTCATCTCACGCGTATGGGGCGATGTGCCCCTGGTGCTGGAAGCGGTGGAAGACGTTGCAGAAGCGAAGAACTATGGCAGGGAAAAACAGGAGATCGTGCTGAAACAGGCCCTGGCGGACCTGGACAAAGCCGTAACCATGCTTCCGCAGTCGCCGATATCCAACAACGACCGCGGCCTGAGGGCCACCAAAGCAAGCGCCATCGCTTTACAGGCGCATATCCATGCCTGGATGAAGGACTACGTGAAATGCGAGGAAGTGACCCGCGACCTGGTGGCCAACCCCGGCAGCTATGGCCTTACCTTCATCACAGACTCCGCTTCTTATGCCAAAATGAGCATCGGCAAATCTACCGAAGCCATTTTCGAGATCAATATCAACTATGATCAGAACGAAGCTTCCTGGAACGGCATCGGCCAGAAAACACTCTGGGCACCGTACCTCGCTACCCGCATCATAGACAATTATAAGGACGGCGTACCCTGGAGAGTGCACGAGGCAACTATGACCAACCTTTTCTGGGAAGCCGGCGACAAGCGCTCCTCACACTGGTTCTATCACGATAACCAGGCGAACATCTACATGCTGACGAAATATTCCAACGTGATCTACAAAGATGGCGATGAAAGGAAAGACCCGCGTTATTCCAACAACATCCTCATCTTCCGCCTGTCGGACATCATCCTGCTCAGGGCCGAAGCGTTGTATAAAACAGGAAAGGAAGGAGATGCGAGAACGCTGCTGAACATTACCCGCAACCGCGCCGGCATCGGCGACGTGGACCCTGCCCTCACCGGGGTGGACTTCTTCTATGAACTGATCTGGGAAAGAGGCCGCGAGCTTTATTCTGAAGGGCATTTCTACTGGGATCTGCTGCGCACGGACATTGCCACGGAATACTTCAACCCCGTGTTCAAGGATGCCATGCATCCCGGAAGTTCCACCTATGGCCGTAACTACTGGCCTATTCCGCGCAAGCTGTTCAAAGACAATTTGCTGATGAAACAAACCGCCTACTGGAACGGAAGGCTTTAACCTGATCAACTAAAACGAACATCATGAAACTTACCATAAAAATGCTGATGGCCGCCTTGCTGATCGCCTCTTTTGTATCCTGCAAAAAAGACGATTATTTCATCGGCGGCAGCCTGCACAACGCGCAGTTCAACGGCACCACCTACGAGTACCTGAAGACCAACCCGCTTTTCGATACGCTGCTGCTGCTGATCGATAAAACCGGGCTGAAGGATGAAGTGAATGCCGCGAACACCACATTCTTTGCGCCTACAGACTATGCGATCAAAAAATACGTGAAAGACATAGTGCAGGAACGCAAACGTCTTGAGACCGGCGACGAGAACCTGGTATTCGAATTCGGCGAGCTGGATTTCGCGCAGCTGAAGGATTCCCTGCGGGCTTATATTTTCGGGGAAAAAATAGAAAGGAGCGGGCTGAACAATGTCGGTAAATATTATACCGCCAAAGACGGGGAACAGCGCCACATCACCCTTTGGGATGACCCGACGCAGGACTATGTTTCCGGTGGCCTTACCAATTTGCCCAAATACATTTACCTCACCAAGGTAGTCGGCACGCTGGATCCCGAAGATAACAGGTCCATTCCCGAAGCACAGCGCGACATGCGCATGCGGGTGCAGACTTCAGGCATCCTGACCACGAACGGCGTGTTACACGTGCTGACAAACGGGCATATTTTCACATTTGCAACTGCACCTAAATAGACTATTTTATGAAGAAGCATATAACTTTTCTCAATTGCGCAATGCTGGTGGTGCTGGGTACCGGGTTATTTTCCGTATCCTCCTGTGAAAAAGTGCCCATCGGCTATATCAGCGACCAGATCCGTTACGTGAACGATACTTTCCGCGTACCGAGGGGTACCAACTATAAAAGCGAGCCGAAGGCCTTTGAGCTGGACGGGTCCAATTACCCGATCAGCGTGAAGCTGCTGGAAGTGAGGGACCTTGCTACCGGCAAGCCCACCAATGTTTTCAGCGAGCAGCACGAAGTGTACATCTGGAACGCCCTGTTCAATGTAAATACAGACACAACG
>CBFHAF010000261.1:0-6729 GCA_965653435.1 uncultured Chitinophaga sp. | reverse complement strand
TGGCCAGCACAGGCAGCTTTGGGTCGAACAGGTCTATCACGGGGCCTTTCACCACGAACGGCCCGCTGCTGGTGTTTTCGTCCATTACCGCCACCACGTCGTACATGCCCCGGGAAACATGCAGCGTATTGCTGAAAGAGAGCTTACCGGCTTTGGCTTTTTCTTCAAAAGCTTTTTTTACAAGCGCCACGAAATTAGCGTCTCCGCCTGCTTCCATTACAAATTCTTTCGGATGCTGTCTCACCACGTACACGGTTCCTTTACCCACCCGCGACTCCGGCGTGCCGGCATTGATACCCAGCAGGCGGAACAGGTGCTCTGATGGCGCTTTGAAGGAGTTGCCTTTCGTGTTCCACCATTCCTGCACAGTTTGATACGGATCATCGTCGCGGCCGCAATAGATGAGCACACCGCCCTTCTTCACCCATGCCGCCAGGTGCTCATGCACGTCGGCAGACATCGGTTTCATGTTGGAGTAGCTCATCACCAGCACCCTGATGTCTTTCAGCGTGGCGGCGATCGGCAGGTTCTCCATATGCACCGTTTCCACCGGTATGCCCAGCTTCAGCAAAGGCAGGGTTTGACCGTAGAAGTTAGAAAACTGCGGGTCTTCGAAGCCCTGGTGCGTCGGGAAGCGCTGGAACATCATGGAATTCCCCATCAGTACGCCGATCCCATGCACGCCGGACACCCGGTTCTCAGATACCGGCATGCTGTTCAGCGCATTCACCATGATCTGCATCTGGGTGGAATAATACTTCGGGATAAGGATGCTGGAATCGGTGTTGGGAAGCTTGTAAGGCCGTGTATAAATACGCTCGGGCCAGGGCATCACCTCGTAATCCGCCACCATGGGATATAATAACTTAGCCGTGAAAGTGGCTTCGTAATTCCGCTTGTAATCGCCCCAGTCGCGCGGCCAGTCTTCGATCGGGTCCGTGAGCAGGAAGATCTTCCGGCCCGTGGGCGCCGTCATGGAGATCATGGAACCATATTCAAGGAATGCGTTCTCGAACACCCGCTCTTTCCGCTCGCCTTTGTAGTAAGTCGGCTCGCGGGAAGTGCCCGTCCATACCTGCGCGATATACCCGTCGATGCTGGGAAGCGACGCCAGGCTTGCCTCGGGGCTTACGATCCGCCACGACGAATAGTTCACCAGCGAATGCGTGGGAATATACACCTTCACGTTCATTCCCTTCTGTTTGCCGTAAGATTTGGCGTATTCAGACACTTCTTTGATGGCATTGAAATAAAGATGATACTTCAGCTTGCTGGACAGGTAAGTGTTTTCAGGCGACGTATGCTGCGGCTGCCAGGGAAAGCCGTAATAACGCTGCCATTCCTTCTTGAACACTTCACTGTAACCCGCCCTGGCCCAGAATTCGGGCTCCTCCAGGTGAATGTGGCTGATACCTGCGTCGATTACTTTTTTGACGATGCCTTCTTTCATGTAACGGATAAAAGTGCTTTCCGGCACTACATACGGCACATTCCGGCCATGCCAGATGGTATCACCGTCCTGCTCCACCTGCCCGATGCCGAAATGGTTCTTCCCGTCCCATTTCCCGGTAAAATAATCTTCGTACGCACCCCAGGCGATGCCCGTCATAAAATGCGTCTGGTAACCGCGCTCGCGCCACGACCGCACGCGTTCTTCGAACGTCATGCCGCGGCGGTCGTTGGCGCCGTATACGATCGCGATGTCCGAACGGACATCTATCTCAGGGGTCCACGCACTGCTGGTCTGAAAGGCCGTTTTCTGCTGCGCCGTGGCGGCCGCAGTAAAGCAAAGGCTGCAAACAATTACGGATGTTATTTTCATCATGGTATGCTGATCGTTTTGACGCTGGTGTAGTTGTAATACTTCAAACCGTAGTCTATGCGCGCACCAACCCGCAGGTAAAACGTGCGGGAAGGCGGCAGCTTGTCTTTCGTGGTGAGCGTAACCGTTTGCCCCAGCAGGTCGTTGCCGGAAGTGCCGTTGTAATTCACCTGCATGGAATATTTATTGTCGTAGTTGTTGTTGCCCACATAGTTATTGGGGCTTACGAACAGGAAAGCATCCGTTACATTGGCGTGATAGGCTGTGTTCGTTGTGCCGCGCGTAAAGCGCACCTGTACGCTCACCGTCTGGTCTGCGCTGTTGTACACCGGTTCGCCCACCCATGCCACATTCAGGAAAGGTTCCACTTCAAAATCAACGTTGGTGGTGCCGGCTACGTCCATGGTCTTGCGGTTGTCCACGGTCACGTTGCCGGAACCGTCGTATTGCACCAGCGGCACAAAGGGGCCTTCCACGGAAATGCGGTATTTGCCTTTGAAGATTTTCGTGTTGCGGAAAGAGCCGTCCTGCATGGCGAAGAAATAATACGGCGTCGGTGTGGCGCTCCAGCTGAGCTCTTCCAGCACCAGGCGGATGCCCCTGTCGCCAGCTTCAGACTGCAGGTTGTTCTTGGAGCCAGCGTCTTTCACGTTACCGGCGAGCGTTTCAGCCGGTTCCGGATAGTCGTCGAATTCTTTATTGCAGGCGCTGGCCAGCATTATCAATATACATAGGCCGATATGGCAGATCTTCTTTTTCATGACTTGGAATTTTTCAACATTAATAGCCCGGGTTCTGGATCAGGTTCTGGCTTTTGGAGATCTCCGAGCCGGGGATTTCCTGGTAATACCACCTGTTGTCGAAGGTGTAACGTGAGTTCCGTTCGTCGAACCGCGCATCAAAGAAATATTTACCGGCCTGTGCCGCGTAAAAAGGCATCAGCGTGCGGTAGATGGTGCCGTTCTGTTCCCTGTCGAGAATGCGCCATCTTTTGAGGTCCCACCAGATCTTGTTCTCGAACGCCAGCTCTTTCCTTCTTTCGTTGCGCACAATGTTGATATTGTTGAGCGCCGCGGCGGAAGCCAGCAGGTTAGCCCCTGCCCTCTCACGGACCTGGTTGATGATCGTGAACGCGTCCTGCAGGTAGTTGCCCGCCTGCCCGGCCGCATACAGCTCGTAAGCGGCCTCTGCGCGGTTGAGCAGCACTTCGGCATAACGCATTTCGATCCAGGCCTGGTCTGAACGGTTTTCCAGCACTTCAGCGGTAGGCCTGTCGGGATCCAGGTATTTCCTTACGGAGAAGCCGGATACGGAACAGGTTCCGTCGGCAGTGAACACGCCGCTGCGGCCTGCGGGATTTTTCTTCGCACCGCCCGGCAGCGTGTAAGGCGTTTGCTGCGCGTTGGCGGAGGAAACGATGTTTGCTGAAGGATAAGGCGCAGTGGAGCCTTCAGGCAGCAAACGGCTGATGCCGCCGGTTACGCTGCCGGTGTAAATGCCGCGCCATATCTCGATGCTTTCGTTCTTGAAAATATCTCCGGGAACGATCACCGAGGCGCGCAGCCGGGGTTCGGCATTGGCAAAGAGATCGAGCGTATTGGTGTAAAGAACGTATTTGCCGGCATCGTCCAGCGTTTTAATAGTACCGTCCGGATTTTTGGGAATGCCGTCGAACAGCTCCACGAAATTGAGCGTGGGATTCACTTCTGCGGAATAACCGTTGCCGCCCATCAGCTGGCGCGGAACGTTGTAGGCATCGTACCCGTGAACGGTTTCAGGGTATTTGTATTCTTTCACCAGGATGTTCTCCGGGCTGGTAGCGTCGAAGAACAGGTTGATGTAGTTATCCATCTGCGCCTGCTTATCACCGGCAGCCCAGCTTTTCCGGTAAAGGGTATATTTCCCGTCCAGCAGGCCTGCTGCATCGTAGGCAGCTTTGAAATATCCGTTCGCCCTGGCGGCGGGAATGCCGCATAGGCGGTTCTGGCTGCCGTCGAACAGCTGGATCTGGTTATATTTCGCGATGGAACCGGCGTACAGCATAGCCCTGGATTTGAAAGCGGCAGCCACGTATTTATTGGCGCGGCCCACTTCGCCGGATTCCTTCATATTGGCATACGCGAAATCCAGGTCTGCCGCGATGAAATCATACACGTCCTCTTCCGAAGCCCGCGGGATGCGCAGCTCCTCGATGCTCTGCTCGGGGTAGCTCAGCACTTTGTCTACGATCGGCACGCCGCCGTATCTCTTCACAAGCGCCATATAGGTAAAGGCGCGGATGAAGCGGGCTTCTCCCAGCCAGTGGTTCACATCGGCCTCCTGGAAATTTTTGGCGTAGGAAGGCAATGTTTCCAGGAAATAGTTGGCTTCGCGGATCAGCGGGTAAGCGCGTTCCCAGAAGTTGAACTGCTCCGCGGTAGCGCTGTTCAGGTCGCGGCTCAATGCCTCGCCGGTATTGGCCGGCTGTGGATTGATGATCCAGAAATGATTGGTGCCCCTGGTGGGGGAATAACGGAAATCTTCCATCGCCAGCTCGCTGTAGCAGCGGGCCATGTAGATCCTGATGCCGCCTTCGGTGGCAAACACGTCCTTGTCCTGGATCACGTTCATGGGCGGTATATCCAGGTCGGTGCAGGCAACCTGGCCAATGACGCATACGATGGAAAGCAGGAATATCTTCAGTTTCATCCGTATATTTTCTCTCTTTTCAGCGGCCGGATGGAACTTCGCATATACATTCCCTTGTGTGATATAATCTATCATGCTTCGTTTCATAAGATTAAAATTTAACGTTCAGGCCTACGGAAAATGTCCTGTTGAGCGGATACAGGTAGCTGTACAAAGTGGCAGGGTGCTCCGGGTCCACATACTTGATGTCTGTAATGGTGATCAGGTTGTAGCCGTTCACATAAGCCCTCACTCCCCCGAGCCCGATCCTTTCAGCAAGTTTATCCGGAAGCGAATAACCGATCTCAGCGCTCTTCAGGCGAACGTATGCAGCATTCTGCACGTTGAAGCCGGAGTTCTCGTCGGGTACCGTGCCGGTGTAGGCATATTTCCCCGGTATCCATTGAATATTCGGATCATAGGGGTCTGCCGTGGGATCGGCCGGATGCCACCTGTCCAGGAACAGGGCCAGGCCGCTGCCGCCGCCCCAGAGGGATTCGCGCAGCTGTTCGTTGTAGCCCACATTCACCAGGCTGGATCCCTGGATGAGCAGGTTGAGGTCTATGCCTTTCCAGGAACCGCCGAGCATCAGCCCGTAATTCACCAGCGGGAGGCCGTTGTAGGCGATGGGATGCACGTCCAGGTCGCTGATCATGCCGTCGCCATTCCAGTCTTCGTAGGAATAATCGCCGGGGAGGGTACCTCTGCCAACGTAGGTTTTGCTGTTGAGGATGTCCTGCCAGGAAGTGAAGCGGCTGCCCGCCCCGAGGCCCCAGCGGGCATTGTTGAAACGGTTGTTGGAATTCTGCCGCCAGTTTTCATAGGAATTGCCTGCAGCGGAACGTTCCACGAACCTGTTACGGGTACGGGTGTACGAATAAATGCCTTTGGCGTAATACTCGAAATCGCCGATCTTATTCCCGTGGTTGATCTCTACTTCTATGCCCTGTGAGCGGTTGCTGTTGAGGTTCTCCTGCGGAAGGTTCGCCCCTACCACGCCCGGCAGGCTTTGCGCGCGGGTGGTGAGCAGGCCGGTGCCGTTGCGGCGGAACACGTCCACCACAATGCCCAGCTTTCCCCGCCATGCGTCTATATCCAGGCCTATATTCGCGGTTTTGGCCACGAACCAGGTAATGAAAGGATTGGGAATGCCTTTGCTTTCAAGTCCGTTGATGAACTCCCCGTCGAACATATGCCCCGGAGGCAGCTGGTTGTTGCTGCCGGAAGCGGGATAGGTATAACCGGTGATGAACTGGTAAGCGAAAGCCCCGTCGTCGCCCAGCTCCCCGTAAGAAGCGCGGATCTTCAGGTTGTTGATCATCTTCAGCGCACGGCTGCCTTTAAAGAAACCTTCCTCCGATATCCTCCAGCCGATCGATGCGCCGGGGAAGAAACCGAAGCGTTTGTTCTCGGGGAACTTGGATGAGCCGTCTCTCCTGAAACTTGCTTCCAGCAGGTATTTCGATTTATACGCGTAATTCAGCCTGCCTACCAGCGCCCGGTTGGCGTTGCGGTACAGGTCGTTCAGCGACGACGACATATTACCCTGCTGGTTGGTGCTGTTGCCCGCCATCAGCTGGTCCACGGCCAGGGAAAGCTCGCGCAGCGCGTAGAAATTATCGCCGGAGCGCACGCTGTTCTCGTATAACAGCAAGGCACTCACATCGTGCACGGAATTGAACTTCTGGTCGTAGGTGGCAGACAGCTGGAACAGCGTGTTGGGCCGTTCGAAATATTCCCGCCGCAGGCTGGAAGGCGACTGCTGCGCCCTCGGCGTGTAGGTGTCTGAAGCGGCGTCGTAGGTATATTGGTTGTACTGCTGCTGGTAGATCTTATTGGTGAAGCTGTTGTAATCGTAGCTGTACATGCCTTTGAACTTCAGCCCGCTGAGGAAAGGCGCCTGGTAGGTGGCGGATACGGACGACTGGAACCAGCGGTTCATGAAGATCTTGTAGCCCGAAATGTTCTTGTCCGACATCGCTACGGGATTGGTGCCATCCACCGGCGTATGCGCGAGGTAATCCGGGTTGTTGTTGGCATATATAGGCTCCAGCGGGTTCTGGCGCCAGAACGAACGGATGATCCACCAGGCGTCCTGGTAGGGCTGGTTCTTCTGGTCGAGAATGCCATTCACGTTGAGGTCTACAGTAATGTCTTTGGTAACCCTGCCCTGGATGTTGGAACGTACGTTGTAGCGCCGGTAATTGAGGTCGCCGCTACGGAGAAAGCCCTGCTGCTCC
>CBFHAF010000260.1:0-6754 GCA_965653435.1 uncultured Chitinophaga sp. | reverse complement strand
CCATGCGTCATTTTTTTATGCGCGGAATTGTTGTTAGTTACAATCTTTGGTTATCAATAAATCCACACGTATGAAAAAAACTGTTGCTTTCCACGGGCAGACCGGCGCCTGTTTATACCACGTTGCATCCATTCCCTCGCCGCTTCACCACGCATTTATCTCCTTCTAAAAATCAACCGGTTGTATGAATGTTAAGATACTGATCACATTATTGCTCTGGGTAACCGCCATTGGCACAGGCTTCGCGCAAACGCCGGCCGCTTCGCCCAACAGGACGGTTACAGGCAAAATCACAGACATGACGGGCGAGCCCTTGCCCGGGGTTACAGTGGTACTGAAAGGCGGAAAAGCCCAGGCCATGACCAACGAATCGGGCGTGTATTCCATCCGCATCGGCGCAGCAACGGACGCCGTGCTGGTTTTTTCCTTCGTAGGCTTTCACACCAGGGAAGTGAAGCTTGGCCCCTCCGCCACGGTGTACAACACCAGCCTCGAACCTTCCGTGAAGGGGCTGAACGATGTGGTCGTGATCGGCTATGGTTCGGTGAAACGGAAAGACGTTACCGGGTCGGTGGCAGCCGTGAAAGTGGAGGATATGCAAAAAGCGCCCGTACCGAGCTTCGACCAGGCGCTGGCGGGCAGGGTTGCCGGCGTGCAGGTAAGCGCGGTAGACGGCCAGCCGGGCTCAGCCATGCAGATCGTTATCCGTGGCAACAACTCCGTTACGCAAAACAACTCCCCGTTATACGTGATTGACGGTTTCCCGGTGGAACAGCCGGACAATAACGCGATCAACCCAGCGGAGATAGAATCCTTCGAGGTATTGAAAGACGCATCGGCCACGGCTATCTACGGCGCCCGCGGCGCAAACGGCGTGATCATCATCACTACCAAAAAAGGAAAGCTGGGCGCGCCTGTTGTATCCTACCAAACATGGATGGGCACACAAAAAATCCCCAGGCAGCAGGAAATGATGGACCCCTACGAGTTCGTAAAATACCAGCTGGAGGCAAACTCCGCGCTGTACACGCCCGTGTACCTGAAAGACGGTAAAACGCTGGAGGACTACAGGAATGTGAAAGGCATCAACTGGCAGGACCTCGTGCTCCGCAAAGCCTTTATGCAAAGCCATAACCTTGCGCTGCGCGGCGGTACGGACAAAACGAAATATTCATTCTCCGGCTCCATGCTTTCGCAGGACGGGATCATTATCAACAGCGGGTTCAACCGCTACCAGGGCAGGCTTGTGCTGGACCAGACCGTGAGCGAAAAGCTGAAAGCCGGGATCAATCTCAATTATACCTATACCAAAACTTACGGCACCTTTGCCAATACCACCACCTCGGGCAGCACATCCAGCCTGATGTACAGCATCTGGGGCTACCGCCCCGTTACGGGAGACGCAGCCCTGGACGAAGTGATCGTTGACGAGCCCTTCGATCCCGCGGTGGACCCGATGAACGAATACCGCATCAACCCGGTGATCTCCAACAAAAATGAATACAATCCGCGTTTCGGCAATACCCTTATGGCGAACGCCTACGTGGAATACAAGCCCCTCAAACACCTTACACTGCGCGTTACCGGCGGCCTTACCAAAAGCGCCGTGCGGCAGGAGATATTCAACAATTCGAATACACGCCTCGGCAATCCAAAAAGCAGCGTGCAGGGCATTAACGGTTCGGTGGACAATGTCGAAACCACCAACCTGCTGAATGAGAACACGCTCACATACGCCCGCGTATTCAACAAAAAGCACAACCTGAATGTAGTGGGAGGCATCACTTTGCAGGAAGTGTCCTACTACAGCTACGGCTTCACCTCCAGCCAGGTGCCCAACGAATCGCTGGGCATGAGCGGGCTGGATGAGGGCATCATCAATACCGCTCCCACCGTGAAGTCCGGCAACAAACTGATGTCGTTCCTGGGCCGTGTGAACTATGGCTTTGATTCCAAATACCTCTTTACCTTTTCATTCCGGTCAGACGGATCGTCCAAATTCGCGGACGGCAACAGGTGGGCTTATTTCCCGTCCGGCGCGGTGGCATGGCGGCTGGTGGAAGAACCGTTCATGAAAGGCATCAGCTGGCTGTCTGACGCTAAAGTACGCGCAGGATACGGGCTTACGGGAAACAACCGGGTGGGCGACTTCGCTTACCTTTCTTCCCTTCAGCAATACCCCCATTCCGGCTACGTGTATGGCAACAACGTTGCGCAGGGCGTAATTCCCAACAACCTGGGCGACAAGCAGCTGAAATGGGAAACCACAGCGCAGACGGACATCGGGATCGATCTCGGTTTCTTCAAAAACCGGATCATGGTTACCGCGGACTACTATAAAAAGAATACCAAAGACCTGCTGCTGCAAGCCACCCTGGCTCCTTCCACCGGTTACCTCAGCGGCTACCGCAACGTAGGCCGCGTGTCTAACGAAGGTTTTGAGTTCACCTTAAAGACCGTGAACATTCAAACGAAGAAGTTCACCTGGAGCAGCGATTTTAATATTTCCTTCAACCGCAACGAAGTGGTGCAGCTGAATGAAGGAGAGCCCAGTTATCTCTCCCGCATCACCTGGGGCAATTTCAACAACGCTTACCCGCACATTGCCATGCCCGGCAACCCGATCGCCATGTTCTACGGCCACCTGTTCGACGGCATCTACCAATACAGCGACTTCAACAAGCAGCCCAACGGCAGCTATATACTGAACGACCATATACCGAATAACGGCTCGCCGCGGGAGAACATCAAACCGGGAGACGTCAGATACAGGGATATAAACCAGGACGGGAAGGTGGACAACAGCGACCTGACCATTATCGGCAATCCCAATCCCATTCATATCGGCGGCTTCTCCAATAATTTCGAATACGCCAACTTCGACCTGAACGTATTTTTCCAGTGGAGCTACGGCAACGACCTGCTGAATGCGAACCGCATTGTGTTCGAGAACGGCGAGCAAAGAAGTTATCTCAACCAGTTTAAATCATACGAGAAACGCTGGACGCCGGACAACCCGAGCAACGAGCTGTACCGCGTAGGCGGCCAGGGGCCGCTGGTATATTCTTCCCGCATTATTGAAGACGGTTCTTTCCTGCGCCTGAAAACAGTTTCACTCGGCTACAACGTGCCCGCGCGGATATTAAAACGGGCGCATATCCAGTCGCTCCGCGCATACGCATCGGCGCAGAACCTGGTTACCTGGACCAATTACCAGGGCCTGGACCCTGAAGTGTCCGTACGGCCTTCGGCGCTCACGCCCGGCTTCGATTGGTCTGCTTACCCGAAAGCCAGAACGGTCACCTTCGGGCTGGATCTTACATTTTAATTTAAAATACGTGCACAATGTTACAACGCATCCTCATATTCCTTTTGCTCTCTTCCGGCATTTTCAGCGCCTGCAACTACCTGGATACAAAACCGGAAGATTTTGTAACGCCTGAGAATTTCTACAATACCGAAGCGGATATGGAACGCGCCGTGGCCGGGGTATATAACCGGCTGATAGACCAGTTTGGCCGTATGTATTCACGCGGCCTGTACAGTTACCTGGTGATCAGCGATGAATTCTATTACAAAGGCATCAGCATCAACGACCAGCGGGTGATGGACTTCGACGCCGGCCACCTTGATATCAACAAGTTCTGGGAAGTGCTGTATTCCGGTATAGACAGGGCGAACCAACTGCTGGAGAACATCAGCAAACCGAAGATGAACGAAACCAGGCGCAACGAGATCCACGGCGAAGCCCTCTTCCTGCGCGCCTATTATTACTTCCTGCTGGTAGACAATTTTGGCGGGGTGCCCCTGAAGCTCACTTCCACCAAATCGCCTACCGAACCCTATCTCCCGCGTTCATCCGTGGCGGAAGTATATGCGCAGATCCTGAAAGACATGCAGCAGGCGGAAACGCTGGTGAGCGACATCAGCAAATACACCTACAATGAAAGGATCACCCAGACAGTGGTGCAGGCCGTACTGGCAAAGGTTTACCTGACCATGGCCGGGGAACCGCTGAAAGATGTTGCCCGGTACGAAGACGCGCTCACTTACGCAAACAAGGTGATCGCATCCGGCCGCCATTCCCTGAATCCCAGTTATTCCCAGATATTCATCAATCACACCGAAGAAAAATACGACACGCAGGAATGCCTTTGGGAAGTAGGCATGTCCGGCAACCAACTGGGCAGCGTACAGCTGGCCGGCCGCGTGGGCCTCGAAAACGGCATAGAATGCCCTGATGATGTGATCGGCTACAGCAACGGCCCCCTGAAGCCCACCGGGCGCCTCTTTAAGCTCTACGGCGACGGCGACCTGCGCAGGGACTGGGCCATTGCACCATACAAATACGTTACCGCCAACGGCGTAACCACCAAAAGCTTTTATACCGCCACGCAGATGTACGAACGCACCTGCGGCAAATGGCGCAGGGAATATGAGAAGCTTACGCCCAAAAGCAGGGCCTACAGCCCCACCAACTTCCCCGTGATGCGTTATGCCGATGTACTGCTGATGAAAGCCGAAGCGGAAAATGAAGTAAACGGCCCCAATGCCGCCGCATACGAAGCCATCAACATGGTGAGAAGAAGAGGATACGGCAAGCCGGCGAATATGCCCGATGCCGTGGCAGACGTGCCCGCCGGGCTGGACAAAACCGCCTTCCGTGAAATGCTGCAGGACGAACGCGGCAGGGAACTGGCATTTGAAGGCGCGCGCAAGCACGACCTGATTCGCTGGGGACTGTTTATTTCCAATATGCAGTCACTGGCCGTAGAAGCCGCCGCGGAAGCACCGGCAAATTTTAAATACTCCGCCAGCGCCGCGAAGAACACCACGCCAAGGAATGTCCTGTTCCCTATACCTTCCACAGAGCTGGCCGTCAACCATCTTGTTACACAAAACCCGAACTGGTAATTTATGCGCAAATTAATATATACCCTGGCAGCAGCCGTTTTACTGCTGGCCTGTGCCAAAGAAAAAGTACCCGTGCCGGACTTCCAGGTGCAAACCACTTCCCAGACCTTTAAAGCAGGCGAACCCGTGAAGTTCGCCATCACCGGCAACCCGGACAACCTCGTGTTTTATTCCGGCGAGCCCGGCCATAATTATGAATTCAGGAACCGGTCGTCCGCAGCGAACGACCTGCAGATAGATTTCAAAACCTGGGTACGGTACGGCGTGATCCGCGACAACCTGCAGCTGATGGTGTCCAACAACTTCGACGGTAAAGCGGAGACCGCTTCCGTAAATGCCGCCACCTGGACGGATATCACAGACCGCGCGGTATTTTCCACCGGCACGGACCAGACGCCCTCAGGCACGCTCAGCCTGAAAGAATTCACGCGTCCCGAAGCAGACTCAGCGTTTATCTACGTGGCCTTCCGTTATACCGATTATAAAAAACCTCAGGGCCAGAACCAATGGATAGTGCGTACCTTCAACGCCAATAATGTATCCGCCGACGGCGTTGTGACCCCGGTGGCCACTATGGCTTCAGGCGGGTGGATGAAGGTGGATTTCAAAAACCCCGGGTTTGTATGGAGCGTCACCAGCACGCAATTGCTGATGCAGCATCCCGGCAGCGCCAACGACGACGACAATGAGGACTGGGTGATCACCAAAGGTTTAAATCCCTGGTACATCAAACGCGACGTGGGTATAGTGCTGAAAAATGTCAGCACCGCGATAAGGGAGCATTCCCACACGTTCGAAAAACCGGGTACCTATAAGGTCGTATTCGAAGGATCGGCCGTCCGTTACAATGGCGAGCGGTACCTCACCCGCGAGATCAATTTAACCATTACACCATAGCAAGAGATATGAATACAGCGATAGACACTTCCGTAATTGTGATTTTCTCCGTTTTTATCATGCTGGTCGGATTTTCCTTTTCCAGGACGGGAAGGAACCTCAAATCCTTCTTTGCAGCCGGAGAAGCAGTACCCTGGTTTATCGGCGGGCTTTCGCTTTTTATGAGCTTTTTCTCCGCGGGCACTTTCGTGGCCTGGGGCTCCATTGCTTACAAATACGGCTGGGTGGCCGTTACCATCCAGTGGACCATGTGCATCGGCGGGCTGGTAACGGGGCTGTATCTCGCCCCTAAGTGGAAAGCGACCGGCAACCTCACCGCCGCAGAGTTCATCCGCGAGCGGCTGGGCAGCGGCGTACAGCGGTCGTACATCTACATTTTCATGATCGTGTCGCTGCTTATCAAAGGCTCGGTGCTCTACTCCGTGGCGCGGCTGGTAAGCTCTTCGCTGGGTTTCCCGCTGATGCCGAGCACGGTGGTGCTGGGCCTGTTCATGATCGCCTACACCGCCGTTGGCGGCCTGTGGGCCGTCATGGTCACGGACATCCTGCAATTCGTGATACTCACCGCGGCAGTGCTGCTCATTATTCCCCTCGCCTTCGATGCAGCTGGAGGCGTGGACCGTTTCCTGCATTTTTCACCCGAAGGTTTTTTCAGCGTGGTGAACGGGGAATATACCTGGGGCTTCATTTTCGCTTTCGCACTGTACCATATTTTTTACATCGGCGGCAACTGGACCTTCGTGCAGCGCTATACCAGCGTGGATACGCCCAGGTCCGCTTCGAAAGTGGCTTACCTGTTCGCCGGCCTTTACATCATCAGCCCCGTGCTGTGGATGCTGCCGCCGATGCTGTACAAGCTGATCAACCCTTCCCTTTCAGGGCTCGATACGGAAAACGCATACCTCATGGTATGCCGGCATGTATTGCCCGCGGGGCTGATGGG
>CBFHAF010000259.1:0-6763 GCA_965653435.1 uncultured Chitinophaga sp. | reverse complement strand
GATACCGGGAAGATAATTGCAGAGACCAGGATTAAGTGAGAACCCGTCATTGCGAGGAGCAGCTGAGCAAAAGCGGGTGGGGCGAGGAAGCAATCTCCCTCGTTGAAAGGATATGCCCCGATACCGGGAAGACTATTGCAGAGACCAGGATTAAGTGAGAACCCCGCCCGTCATTGCGAGGAGCAGCAGCGCCAAAGCGGGTGGGGCGAGGAAGCAATCTCTCTCGTTGAGGCATGCTACTAATTCAAGGCAGGAGATTGCTTCCTCGCCCCTTCTGCACAAAGGCTCTGCTGCTCCTCGCAATGACGTCTGTTGTTCGCCGCGGTTTCTTCACAAATCCCCCTGCTCTGCCTTTATTCTCAGTCCTAGAAGCGCCCGGGTCAAACCGGGCGCTTCTACAGCTTTTCAGCAATATCCTTTACAGCCTGAAGCGCATAATCCCATCCCTCCGAAGCTTCGTTGAACTGTTCTTCCGTCGTTTCATAATGCAGCTCTTCCGTAGCAGAAAGCGTTGTTCCACCGCCGTTTTCAATGAATTCGTAGGTGATGGTGGACAGCAGCTCTCCCGGATCGCCCGGCCCGGACAAATTATGCTTCAGCAGCTTTGCAGGCGCCACTTCCAGGATAATGCCGCGCGTCAGCATCGTGCCGTCTTTCCCCTTCCAGCCGAATTCACTGCCGGGTTTCCAGCTGCTTACGTATTCGCCGCCCATCTGCCGGGTTACGGCGGGGTCCGTAAATACGCGCCAGACGTTGGCAGGAGTAGCGTTGATACCGACCGTCTTTTCAATTACTTTATCGGGCATACCGTATATGCTTTGGCCGGTTACAAGTTCGGAAAAACCCGGCACAAAGAGGCCGTCTCCTCCCGGAAACGGCCTTTGTTTTTTCTAATGGCTGGAGCCTTTCTGCTGCCGGCCTCCCACCAGTAGAGGGCAAGCCGGCTAAAACAACCTTCTTTCTATAATCCGATCACGATCTTTCCCGCTGTTTTCCCGCCTTCGATCTGCGTATGCGCGGCGGCTATTTCCCCGAAGGGAAAGGTTTTGGATACATGGGACCGGATGATCCCTTTCTCCAGCAGCTCAGCCAGCTTTTGCATGTCCTCCCCGCTGGAAGCAACCATCATCCGGATGCCTTTGATCTGCTTTGCAGCAGCCTTTTCTATCAGGTGTTGGTTCAGGCCGGAAGGCAGGCTGATGATGCTGCCGCCGGGTTTGATCACCTGCAGCGCGCGGTCTATTTCGTCGCCGCCCATGGGCTCCAGTACAAAGTCCATATCCTTCACCACGGTTTCGTAAGGCTGCGCTGTATAATCCACGAACGCATCCGCACCGAGGGACAATACAAGATCCCGGTTGGCCGCAGAAGCCGTTCCCGTTACATGCGCCCCGAGGTATTTGGCGATCTGTACCGCGTAATGCCCTACCCCGCCTGCCGCAGCGCCTATCAGCACGCGCTGGCCGGCGCTTACCTGTACGTGGGTCACCATCGCCTGCCAGGCGGTTAACGCCGCCAATGTAGCCGCGGCCGCTTCCGCATGGGAAATATTGGCCGGCTTCAAAGCCAGGTGTGCAGCGGGCGCAGCCACATATTCAGCATAGGCATTGCCAATACCCGGGAAGTTCACCATACCGAACACTTCGTCGCCCGCCTTGAAACGTGCGGACTTCGATCCGGTCACGATACCGGAAATATCCCAGCCCAGTATGAAGGGGAATGTCGCCTGCAGCCTTCCTGCTATCCCGCCGCCTTTGCGGGTTTTGGCGTCCACAGGATTGATGCTGATGGCTTTTACCTGCACCAGTACTTCATCTTCCGCGATTGCAGGGGTTTCTATCGTTTCGTAAACCAGGTTTTCCACCGGGCCGTATGCTTTTAAAAGAATTGCTTTCATTTGTCAGGATGTGTTTGTATGACAAAATTATACCACAAAACCACCTTATAAAAGGTACATATCTGACATAATTCGGTATTTTCGCAACATGATCAGGGAAAACCTACATGAACCGTTCTCGATAGCGTTCGTGACGGTGGACGAATGCCCCAAGCAGGGGCATCAGCATAATTTTTTCGAGCTGGTATACATCGTTTCCGGCACAGGCGTGCAGTGCATCAATCAGAACAATTTCAATTACGGCCCCGGGCATATGTTCCTGATTACGCCGGAAGATTGCCACTCTTTTAAAGTGCATACCACCACGGAATTTTTCTTCCTCCGCTTCAACAACATCTACATCCAGAACGGCGGCCTGCTGGCGGAGAACATCCAGCGGCTGGAATACATCCTTCAGAACGCCAACCACCAGCCCGGCTGCATCCTGAAGAACAAGACGGACAAAAGTCTCGTGAAACCTTTGGTGGAAGCCATTATCAGGGAATACGTGAACCGCGACCTTTATAACCGCGAGCTGGTACAGCAGCTGGTGAACACGCTCATCATCGTGGTGGCCCGCAACATCGCGAAGTACCTGCCGGGAAGCGTGAACGACGTGGCGGAAGAAAAGGCGATGGACATCCTGCAATACATACAGGGTAATATTTACGAGCCGGAGAAGCTGAAAGCGGAACACATCAGCCGCCATTTCGGGATATCAAATGCTTACCTGGGGCGGTATTTCAAGCGGCATGCGAATGAGACCATGCAGCAATACATAGCAGGGTACAAAACAAAGCTCATCGAGCACCGCCTCCGTTTCAGCGGCAAAAGGATCAACGAGATCGCGGACGAATTCGGGTTTACTGACGAAAGCCACCTGAACAAGTTCTTCCGCAAACAAAAAGGCCGCAGCCCGAAAGAATACCGCAACCAGGCACGCGCGGAGTTTACTCCGGCTGGCAATTGACCGTACAACCCGGATTGGCGGCCCTGAAAGCAGCTTCCTGCTGCTGGGTATCCTCCCCGCAATCACGCATTTCGCTGCTGGAAACACCGTTGCATACGGCGGTGCACCTGATGCAGGGGTCACTGTCTTTAGAGCAGGAAATGATCAGGGAAGATACGAGCAGGGTTACGGCCGCAACGGCCACGATCACTCTTTTCATACAACAGGGGTTTAAAGGTGTATAAGCGCCAGACCGCTGTAAAATTACGCAAACTTCACATACCCCTGCAACCCTTGCTGCTACTGCTGTTCCGGTCAATTCCCGTTCATTTCTTCCGCATCTGCACCAGGCACAACCCGCCGATCACCAGCGCAACGCCGGCAAGCGTAAAAAGGCTGAGCGGCTCATGCATCAGCACGGCTGAGATTCCAAATCCGAATACAGGGCAAAGAAAAAGCCAGAAGGATGCTTTCACCGGGTTGTCTTTCAGCAGGAATAACCACAGCAACACCGCCGCCATCGATACAGGCCCTATCAGCCAGAGCGTGGAGAGCAGCCAGGTAAGGTTGAAGGAATTCAACGCGGGGTCATACTGCCAGATCATCACCGGCAGCAGGAAAAGCCCGCCGAACAAGGTTTGCCAGCCATTGACCGTAAAAATATGCAGGCCGCCAAGGCTGCTGGCGGAAAAATAGATCGCACCGACGGAATAAGCGATCATGCTGGCCAGCACCAGGCTCAGGCCTAAGGGAGTAGCATAACTGGCTGCCAGCAGCGGCCATGCCGCCACGGCAACGCCTGCAAGGCAAAGCAGGAGGCTCAGGATAGTGAGCGGCTGCAGCGGTTTACGGAGCCAGATGGCGCTCAGCAGGCTGATGAACACGGGATTGGTAGCAGTAGCCAGCGAGCCCAGGCCTGCGGAGGTGCCCGTCATGCCCACCACATAAATACCGAGATAAAGGGAGATGTTAAACAATCCGTATACGGCCAGCTGCTTCCATTCTTTCCCCTGGGGAAGGCGCTTTTTCATGCCCGCATGCGAAATAAGCAGCATGATGGCCGCGGCGAGAAAAAAACGCGGTACAAAAAGCACCATAGGCTGCACTGCGTTCAGCCCCACCTTGGTAGCGGCTGAAGCGGAAGCCCATAAAAAAGCGAAGGTGATCCCCGCCAGTATCAATTTGCCTCGCGGCGCACCTGTTGCAAGCATGAATATTGATTGTTCAAAGCGGCGGTAAAGATAATAAAGCAATGGCAGGTTGGTAATTCACAGGCTGAACTGTTTTGCGGCAGGCGCATTTTAACGCCGCTCCTGCCCGGCAGAATTATCTACGGATACCCTGATGCCTTCCCGCCGCGTTATTTGAATTTTACCATAAATACACGCAAACCGACCAACTTCCGCCACCAGCACGGCTTTACCTTTGTCAAAAAAAAGGAATTATGTCACAGACACCTAAAATCGCCCTTGTTACGGGCGGCAGCCGCGGCCTCGGGAAAAACATGGCCATTGCCATTGCACGGAAAGGACTGAACGTTGTGCTCACGTACAATAGCAATAAAGAAGAAGCATTAAAGACCGTAGCAGCCATCGAACAGCTCGGGCAGAAAGCGCTGGCCCTCCGGCTGAACACCGGCGACGTAAAAAGCTTCGGCGCATTTTTCGCCCAGCTTGAAAAAGAATTGCCCCAAACCTTCGGCGCGCAGAAGATCGATTTCCTCGTAAACAATGCAGGCGTCGGCGTGTATGCCCCGCTCGAAAGCACCGCGGAAGAAGATTTCGACACCTTGGTGAACATCCATTTTAAAGGCGTATATTTCTTCACGCAAAAGGCCCTGCAGCTGCTGGAAAACGGCGGCGGCATCGTGAACATCTCCTCCGGCCTGACCAGGTTCTCCCTTGCCGGCTATTCCGCTTATGCAGCCATGAAAGGCGGAATGGAAGTGGTGACCCGTTACCAGGCAAAAGAACTGGGCGCGCGCGGCATCCGGGCGAACACCGTAGCCCCCGGCGCCATTGAAACAGATTTCGGCGGCGGCGTGGTAAGAGATAACGAGGAGATCAACAGGCACATTGCCGGCATCACGGCACTGGGCCGCGTAGGCCTGCCGGACGATATCGGCGGCGTAGTGGCTTTCCTCTGCACGGACGAAGCCCGCTGGATCAACGCGCAGCGGATCGAAGTGTCCGGCGGCCAGGGCATTTAAAAACATCTGATGGAAAAGACGCTTTCTCTGACGGAATTCTACAGGACCTCGCTGGGTATTTTGCCCAGCGAGATCATCGGCAAGATCGGGCAGTTCAATGTTTTTTCATTGTCCGACTTCATTACCGGCCCCAAGGCCGCCGTGCCTTACAGCCGGAAGGATTATTACAAGATCAGCCTTATCTCGGGCAGCAACAGCGTGCATTATGCGGATAAAACGCTGGAAGTGGAGCACAACATGCTCCTCTTCGCCAACCCGCAGGTGCCTTACAACTGGACGCCCGTTACGCAGAACCTCGTCGGGGAATTCTGCGTGTTCACCGAAGATTTTTTTAAAGGGTACGGCAACTTCAAAGCCTATCCCCTCTTCCAGCCGGGCGGCATCCCGGTGCTGTCGCTCTCTGACGAAGAGTTTAACCAGGTGCGGGAGATCTATAAAAAAATGATGCAGGAGATCTCTTCCGAGTATGTGTTTAAATACGACGTGCTGCGCAACCTCGTGATGGAGCTGATCCATACCGCGCTGAAGCTGCGCCCCGCCATCATCACCCCTTTGGAGTCCGGCGGCAGCCACGCCGCCTCCAGGATCACCGGGCTGTTCCTGGAATTGCTGGAAAGGCAGTTCCCCATCGAATCGACCATGCAGCGCGTGAAGCTCCGCACTCCCGGGGAATTTGCGGCACAGCTGAATATCCATTACAACCACCTGAACAAGATACTGAAAGAGACCACCGGTAAAACCACCACCCGCCTGCTGGCGGAACGCATCACCCTCGAAGCGCGGGCGCTGCTGAAACATACGGACTGGAGCATTTCGGATATCGCCTGGTGCCTGGGGTTCGAAGACCCTTCCCACTTCGTTAAATTCTTCCGGAAAAACGAGCAGACCACGCCCCGGGCTTTCAGGGGATGATGAGATTACGCTTATTAAACAACGTTAAAAACAAAAGTGTGCTTTGGCTTGTTGTAGAGGGATGGGATAAACCCTATTCTTCTAACCACCAAAACAACTGAGTTATGCCTGTAGTAAAAGTAATCGAGATCATTGCATCTTCCGAAAAAAGCATCGAAGATGCGCTGAACAACGCGGTAACGGAAGTTTCCAAAACGATCCATAATATCGACTCCGTATTTGTAAAGGACATCAAAGCACATGTAAAAAACGGCAAGATAACGACGTACGGGCTGATCTGTAAGGTTTCTTTCAGGTTAGACGAGGAGCGCGGAGAAAAGAAAAAGTCGGGGAAATAATAAATAACGGGCATCAGCATGCATCTCCCCAAAAAAACGACCGGCAAACGTACCGGCCGTTCAAACACCCTATTCTCTTTCACCAGGGGCTCTCTGCTCCGTTCAGGCACCTGATCTCTTCTCATCCATGTCGAAATATCTTTTGAGGTATCCAAATGACAGAACCTATAAAGAATAGCACCTCAGCGCTATGCCATATTCCACATTGCAATATGGAATATGGAAATTCATTAGCACTGTAAAACAGAAAGAAAAAATCAAAATATATTATGGCCGCATGCGCATTGCAGTAATGGGAACGAGATTTAACATAGAGTACTCAGAATAACTAATATTCCAAGCTCAAAAGTATAGTAACACCAAACCCTAAATCCACTCATTATGAACGTGCGTGAAATTCTTGAAAAAAGATTCACTTATCCCTTTCCTGATTTGATAAGCCCGTATGGAGCTGCATTGCAGGAAATAACCAACAATCA
>CBFHAF010000258.1:0-6767 GCA_965653435.1 uncultured Chitinophaga sp. | reverse complement strand
CTCCACGGTTAAACAGTAATATCAGCAATGTTGAATGCACCGGCATATTTATTATCCTTATCTGCCGGATGAAAAACCAAAAGCTCCCGGGTAAGATCCACGGGAGCATTGGCGCTATTCACCGATAAAAAACTGCCTGCCTTTCTATATTACCGATCTTTAATTAATAACTCACCAGTTCGCTACTCCAGAAAGAATAGCGGTTGTCGGGCATCAACTTCGCATCGATGCTGCAGATTATATGCTTGTTTGTGGTTGGGTTCACCCCTAACAGCGGCGCCTGGAAAATTGACGCGGCCACTTCGCCGCCGGGCAGCACTTCTCCCGTCGTCATGTCTCTCGGTTCGAAACAGTACATGTTCTGGTAAGGGTCCAGGGAAAATTCAAGCAATTTAAATTCTGATAGCCGCCCTTTCCGAATAACCGGAAACTGTGTTAGCGTATCTACGCCAAGAAGTTCAAAGGTAACAGGGTCTGGCCTTAAGCGGTATATGCGAACGGCGAAGGAATCGGGCAGATCGGCTCCGCTGCAATAAAAGCTCAGCATTACATGGTCCTTCGGGATATTATCCGTTCCTTCATCGTTGCTGATGAACAAAGGTTTCTGCTCCCCTGTGGCATCCAGCTGAAGAACCGTAAAGTTAAAGGCGGTGGCCGGGGTTGCAAGCAGCGTGTCATACAGCAGTTTGCCTGTATGATAATTCTTTACCTGAACCTGCTGTGTTTCGCCGGCGGTCTTAATTATCTTCCTGACTGCACCGCTGCCTGTCAGGCTATCCGTTAACATCTCTCCGTTGACTGTAATAATGAACCTTGCATCCGGGTCAACAGAAAAGCTCTTCGCAAGCACTTCCCGGTAACTGTCCTTTTTTTGCAGGTCGCCTTCCTTGCTGCAGGCGCAGAAACATATCGCCAACAGGCTTATTGTGATGATCTTTTTCATATGCCGGTCGTATTAGAATTTGTAGGTAAAGTTGATGCTCATATTCCGCCCTTTGAATACCCTGGTATAGGTGTAATCATAGTCCCGGTTGTAATTCGTTCCTTTGGGATCCCCGTTGGGACTGGGATCGTTGACATTATCGGGGTTGGTGCCGAAGGAACCGCCGCCGGAGTCCGTAGGCTTGCCTACAATGGCATTCTGGTATACGATATAGTCCTGCTGGAGAATGTCGCTGATATTAAAGCGCACATCCAGTTTTTTCTTAAAGAAACGGGCGTTCAGCTGGAGGTCCAGCACGTCCCGTGGATTTTCATACTGATCTTCCGCAGGATAGGTGCCGCCGGCTATGATACGTTTGCCGAATCGGTTATACCCTACATTCACACCCGCATTTTCACCGAAATAGCCAATACCTGCATTTACAGCATAAGGGGAAAGCCCCTGCAGCGGGCGGTTGCGCGAGTCCGGCGGCAATTCTGTGGAGCTGCCGCCCGTTGCGCCGTTCGAGGCGCGCAGCAGCGCGTCGGTATTGTAGCCTACGTTCGATTTCATGATGGAGGCGTTGCCGCTGATGAAAATGTTTTTCAGGACCGGGGAAGACCGGCTGATGAAGCCCAGCGATTTGCGGAAGTCCAATTCAAGCCCCCTGTTCTCCGAGCTGCGGAGATTAAAATAATAGAACAACAACCCTCCGCTGCCGCGGGCGGCAATCTGCTCCACCGGGCTTGCGAATTTTTTATAGAAAGCGGATACGGATATGATCTCCCCCGCGCCCGGGTACCATTCGTAACGAAGGTCCAGGTTGGTGATCGTCGCATCGTCAAGCCGGGCGGCGCCGCGGTATACGTTGCGTTCGCGGAACTCATAATACTGGAAGCGCGACCGCTCCCGGAAATCGGCCCTGGACATGGTTTTGGAATATGCCAGGCGAAGGTTTGACTGGGAAGTCAGCTGGTAGGTAAGATTCGCGGAAGGCAGCCAGTCCGTCGTGGAGGTTTTCATCAGGGAGTCCACGGGGTTGCCGGTAGCATAATCGAAAGTGATACCGTTCACGTCCATATTATTACGTTCTCCCCTGATGCCGCCCACGAGCCTGAACCGCCGGAGGAACTTCAGGTCTGCCATCAGGTACACGCCATGCAGCCGCTGGTCGCCTTCGTAGTTATCCGCCGGCCGCTCCCCCACAGATCCTACCCCCGCGAGGTTGTAGTACAACAGGTCGGGCCGCAGGTATTTGGGCGAAGCCAGCTCATAATCCGGCTTGCCGTAGAATTCGCTGACATCCTGGTTTACATTCGCGTCGTTCATCAGCCTCAAAGCAAGACTTTCATAATTCGCCTTACGGAATGAACCGCTGTAGCCCAGCTTTATTTTCTGTTCCGTCTCGCGTATCGTAAAAGGCAGGGTAACATTCAGCGCCAGGTTCTTCTTTCGCTCATGCAGCGCCGCGTTGAAGATGTTGATCCCTTCCACCATAAACCCCTGCGATTCCGTCAGGAAATAATAGCCTTCGCCTATTGGGATCGACTCATAACTTTTCGAGGAGCGCGTATCCGGCTGGTCGCGCCGTACGTCGATCAGGTCGGCCGCCCAGTCCACTTTAATGTTATGCCGCGTAAGCGTATGCTCGCCCTCAAGGCGGTTATGCAGTATGGAATTGATAGTAGTTATGCTGGCGTACAATTCCGCTATGCCGCCGCTGCCCTTGTCGAAATCGTTTCCCCACATGTCGCTGGTTTCGGTATTGAAACGGCGGTTGTAAAGGTTCTTAAAAGCGATCTTGTGCCGCGGCGCCTGGAAAGTGATATTGGCCAGCGCACCCAGCGAGGTTGTAAAATTATACACCCGGCTGGCCGAGTCGCTGAAATAATATGCAGACGGGAAATACCGCATCTCGCTGGAGCGCTGCTCTTCATGGCGGTAAGTACCGGCCAGCGTAAGGCCTATCAGCCTGCCTTCAGGCAATTGGTACCTGCGGCCGAGGCCAAGCTGGTAATTTTGCATAGGAACGTAGCCGAACTTTCGCAGGCCGAAATTATTTGGGATGGTCAGGTTCTGCCGGGCGATCTTGTCACGGTTTTTGGTATTCACCAGAAGCCGGTAGCGTTGCGGGTCCATGTCTTTCCACCAGGTACGGGTACCGTCGTCGAAACCGAGATGGTCGTATTTGCCTCTTTTGAGCGATACCATGGGATGACCGGCGGAATAAGTATTGATGCCGGTACCGAGGGTCACAGTGGTATAGTTTTCAACGGGCATATCGCGGACGTTGATCTGTACCAGGCCTCCGGCGAATTCGGCAGACATATCGGGCGTGGCCGTTTTGTTCACCACGATGTTGTCTATCAGGCTGCTGGGAATGATGTCGAAGGAAAAGTTCTTGCGGTTGGGCTCTGTGCTGGGCAGCGTGGCGCCGTTCACCATCACGTTGTTATACCTTTCGCTCAGGCCTCTTACGGTCACGAACTTATCGTCCTGCACGGTAAGGCCGCTGATGCGTTTGAGCACCTGTGCCACGTTGTTGTCCGGCGTGCGGCGTATCTGTTCCTGGCTGATGCCGTCGCTGATGGCGGCATTGTTCCTTTGCTGGATGTACAGCGAATTAATACCGTCCCTCCTGGCGGAAGCTTTTACTTCTACCGTGGCAAGCTGGCCCCTGGCCCTTTTAATGCTGGTATTGAGCGTGGATGTTTCCAGTGCCCTCACCTCCAGGTCTGTCACTTCCTTTTTTATATAACCGATATTGCTGAGGCTGACGGTATAATGGCCGGCGGGCAGGGAAATGCTGAAAGAGCCGTCTGCCGCGCTGGTAACCCCCATAGAACCAATGCGGACCGTTACGCCCGGTATGGGCTGGCCGTTCTCCTCGTCCACGATGGTGCCGCTCAGCCTGCCGTTGGCCGGAGCCGGTGCGCTGCCGCGCACTACTCCGATATTTTTGTTGCCCATCACCGAAAACTGCAGGCCGTAATTTGTTTTCAGGTGCTGCAAAACCTCTCCCAGCCCGGCATTCTTAAATTTGATATTCCTGACCGGCAGCGCTTTCAGCGCGGCATTGTCGAATGTAAAAGTATAGGTCGTCTGCTGTTGCAAAACCTGCAGCAGGGCGGCCGCATCTGTGCTTTTTAACTCCACCGTCACGCGGTCCTTCAGGCTGCCAACGGGCTCCTGCGCCTGTACGGCAAAGGTCAGGAACAGCAGCCCAGGCAATGCCGTCAGTATTAAATATCCCCGGAACATCAACAGTATCCTTGTAAAAATGAAAAACATAAATGTCAGTTAGTTACGTTGTTATTGAAAAAAAGCGAATGACGTGTGCGCACCACGGACATTCATTATTTTGAATTAATGGCTTCTATGTAAATGCGGTCATCTTTTTCCGTATACCGCAGGCGGTGGGGAAACAGCATGTTGTGCAATATCTCCCGGTAAGTGCCTCCTTTGAATACCGCGGTGATCTTCCTGTTATCCGCTATTCCCGCGGGCATGGAAATCTGAAGGTCATACTGCCGCTCCAGTCTTTGCAGTGCGGCCTTCAATGGCACATCGTCCAGGATCATCCAGCCATTTTTCCAGGTGGATGCATCGCTGTACAGCACAGGTTTCATGCTGTAATCACCGCTTGCACGTTTGTAGGTCAATTGCTCGCCTGGCGCGAGATAACGCATGGCGGTATCTCCCGGTGTATCGACCGCCACCTTGCCCTGCACCAATGAAATGCGGATATCTTCTTCATTGCCGTATGCTTCAATATTAAAAGCGGTTCCGAGCGCCCTGGTACTGATCCCGCCATGATGTACAACAAACGGGTGCGAAGGGTCCGCTTCCACTTCAAAAAAAGCTTCCCCGTCAAGACGCACAGCCCTTTCCGCGGTATTATACCTTGCAGGCATATAGCTGACCCGGCTCTTTGCCGTCAGCCAGATGGCGCTGCCATCGGGCAAAATGGCTTTCACGGTATTGCCGGTATGATTGGAAACAGTGTCCCATTTTTCCGCTGTAATGCCGGTGGGGAACGCGGTATCATGATTTCCCCGGAATAGTTGGATGCTGACGAACACCAGCAACGGCAGCAGCACCGCCGCGACGGCGGTATACCAGCCCCAGCGGTTGCGGGCTTCGGCGGCTTTCAGGAATTCAGGGTATGCCTCTTTCCGGATGCCGTAAACGACCGATTTCAGCAGGATGGGCGGTATCTCCAAGGGGTTTACGTGCTTCTTTTCTTCCTCCAGCAAGATTTCCAGCGGTGCAAGATCGCTGTCGTCCGCGCAGAGGAATGCCTCTACCAGCGTTTCTTCCTCCGGCGTACATGCGCCGGCAAAATATTTCTTTAAAAGTCCGGGAGTGATCTTCATACACCCCTATCACGCAGCAGGTACTAAAAACGGAACCGACCGGAAGGTGAATTAATAATTCGTTAACATTGGCATGGCGGAGCTAAGACCGGCCTTCATGAAGGAATTGTTATTTTTAGCCGCGCGGCAGCAAACGGGGAAAATAAAAAACCATTTTGCAGCGCGGTTCAAAACCCGAATAACAGCATGCCCATGGAAAGGCTACAGCGAGATTTTGAGGCAATTTTCCGGGAAACAAAGGAGTTCCTGTATGGATATATCAGGAAGTTCGTGGAAAATGATGCAGACGCGAAAGACATACTGCAGCAATGTTATATCCGGCTATGGGTGAAAATGGAGGAGCTGGAGGACCTGGACAATATCCTTCCCCTGTTGTATACCTATTCCAGGAATATGATCATAGACGCTACCCGGAAAAGGGCCGCGGAGAAAAGGAAGATGCAGGAATACACCTACCTCGTGGGAGACGCCGCAGACGCGCTTCCGGCGCCGGAAGACGGGTCTGCCTGGGAAAAATTAATGAATGCGCTGCTGCAGATACCGGAAAAGAAAAGACTCATCTTCCTCCTGCGCAAGGAAAAAGGCCTGTCCACCCGCGAGATCGCTGAGCAGCTGAATATAACGCCAAGGGCCGTACGTAAACATCTTGATGAAGCTGTCATCCTGCTCAGGATGCATCTTTCTTCCGCGGAGCTGTTCACATTGATCGTGCTGAATTCCGTTTCATGGTATGCACTGCAGGACGCAGCCGGCCTGCAGCAGGGAATTTAAAGCAGCTCGTCCAGCGCTATGGCCTGGAACACCATGTCCGCCTGGCTGCTCTCATACAGGATACCTATCGTATCGTTGCCGATACTGGTCAGGCAGGAATAGCCGCGGCCTTTCTCTTCATCCAGCAATATTTTTTTAACCGCCGGCCAGGTTTTCCCTTCATCATAACTAACCTTGATCGTGAGGTTATTCCTGGCTGTTTTTGAGTCGGGGTTGGAAAATAGCAGCACGGATCTTTTTTCCCCGTTCTTCGTATAGTCATGCCTCATAATACCAGCCATACAGGCGGGTTCCGGCAGGGCGCTGCGGGAAGTGGGATGTACCGTCCAGCTTTGCCCCAGGTCGCCGGTAACGGCTACTACCCTGCCGTTGGTACGGCCTGTGTCCCGGTTATTCCCGCCGAAACGCATGTTCAGCATAATCGAACCGTCCGCTAGCTCAACCGCCATGTTCTCCGTGGTGGATTCTGCTGCGGCCCTTTTACCGGTTTTCCAGGTCTGCCCGCCGTCTTTACTGTAGGTGATCGTGGAAAAGCCCCGCCCCCTGGCGTCCCTGCCCTGGGTGGGAAATACGAGGGTGCCGTCGCGCAGGGTAATGCCAGCCCCGGGTGCGGGCGCCAGCAGCCACCAGTCTTCCTGCTTCACCATGCGGGTGAGGTTCACAGGCTGGCTCCATGTAGCGCCATTGTCGGTACTTTT
>CBFHAF010000257.1:0-6772 GCA_965653435.1 uncultured Chitinophaga sp. | reverse complement strand
GCCGGCGGGGCATTGTTTTGTGAACAGGCGTTGGTAACTGCAAACAGCACCGAGCCTGCCGTAAAAAAGAGCCAGGAAAGTTTCATATGCCTGAATTTTACTGAAAGCTACCACCATTCCGCCGGCAGTAAAACCATTTTACACTTCAGGGCCAAATACCTTGACGAAAACCGTTTTTTAAATGCAAAAGCCTCCGGGTGAAATACCTGGAGGCTTTTGTATATTTTTTGAAAGGCTCTTTATTTCTTATATATCCGGTACAGCTTGCCGCCGTCCGTAACGGCATACAAAGCGCCGTCCCTTCCTTCTGTAATATCGCGGAAGCGTTCTTTTTCATCCGCCAGCAGCCTTTCTTCGCCGGTCACTTTGTTGTTCTCTATCACCAGCCGCGCAATGTGCGTGCTGCTCAGCCCTGCAATGAATAGGTTGTTCTTCCATTCAGGGATGCTGTCGCTGCTGTAAAAGGTGATGCCGCTGGGAGACAGTACGGGGTCCCAGTAATACACCGGCTGCTCCAGCCCTGCTTTCTGCTGGATGCTGTCGCCGATCTTTTTCCCGCTGTATTCGATGCCGTACGTGATGGTGGGCCAGCCGTAGTTCTTCCCTGCTTCGATCCTGTTCAGCTCATCACCGCCCCTTGGGCCGAACTCTGTTTCCCAGAGGTCGCCGGTAGCCGGGTGGAAAGCGAGCCCCTGCACATTGCGGTGGCCGTAGGAATACAGCTCGGGCCTTGCGTCGGCCTTGCCTTCAAAAGGATTGCCGGCAACAGGTTTGCCGTCTTTCGTGATGCGTACGATCTTGCCGAGGCCCGATTTCAGGTCCTGCGCCTGCGGCCGTGTTTCCAGGTCTGAACGTTCGCCGGTGCTCACTACCAGGTTGCCGCTCTTGTCTATCAGGATGCGTCCGCCATAATGCAGCGTGCCTTTATAAGCTGGCGTGGCGCGGTAGATGACCGTGGCGCCTTCTATTTTCTTTTCATCCGCGGAGAGCTTCCCTTTCGCCACTGCGGTAAGATTGCCTTCAGGCAGCGCTTCGGAGAATACCCAGTATACCGTGCGGTTGTTCGCAAAGTCCGGGTCCACCCGCAGGCCCAGCAAGCCTCCCTGTCCGGCGGGGTTCACGGGGGGAAGGCCGGTGATGGAATCGCTCACTTTGCCGTCTGCCGTGGCGATGCGCATAGTGCCTTTTTTCTCGGTGATGAGAAAGCGGCCGTCCGGCAAGGTGGTAATACCCCAGGGAGACCTGAGGTCGGAGCTCAGCACTTTGCCTTCGTAGGCGGTAGCTGATTTTACGCTGCCGATCCTCGTTTGCCCGGGGAATGCCGGTTTATAATCGGAGTTGGCGGGCTTGGTTTCAACGGGCGCGCCGGTAACTGTGCTGTCCGCCGTTGCCTCGCCTGTGTTTTTGGGAGCGCTCTGGCCACAGGATGCTAAAATAAATGTGCCTCCAAGACAGATCGCCGCCAGAAAGCCGGGTTTCGGATACATGTTCATAAAATGGTTTTATGTTACGATTGCTTCTTAAATATAGTCCAAGTTTCTATAATATTCTGCCGGCAATGCCGGGGGGCGCAAATTGAAGCGCGATTTTGAAGGAATTTTGAAATGGCCGCTTTGATTGTGGATGGATTTCGCCCTATCTTGCGGAAAGCAGGTTTTCAACAGACCTGGCAGATTAAACCCGCAACTTATGAGCCTGATCAAGGATATACGGACATTTCTCAAAGGTTATTCCGTATACAAAAAGGAAAAACAAACGCCAGAAGCCGCCTATCTCAGCATGCGGAGGCTGTTCAGCAAAACCAACGGCCGTTTCAACAACATCGCCGCCACGCTCGAAACCGCTTTCCTGCCCAAATATAAATTTGATCAGCAGGTGACCGGTATCCTGGGAACGCTTTCGCAGGGCGAAGTAAAACAGGTGAGCCAGGCCATCCGTGAAAACGGCTTTTATATTTTCCCCCGCCCCCTGGAACAGGAAAAAGTAGACGAGCTGATCAGGTTCGCCCGCACAACGCCCGCCGTTCCCCGTATGGGCGACAGAACGCCGGCCGTATACAGCAGCGAACAGCCTGTAAGCCCGGTATACGATTTCACCGCGCAGTCGCTGTTCGAATCCCCCGTGATACAATCGCTGCTCACGGACCCCACTGCGCTGGCCGTAGCCCAGGAATACCTTGGCCCCAGGCCTATGCTGGACCTGGTGACCATGTGGTGGAGCGCCGCCGCCCGCGGGAACACAGACCTGTCCGGCGCCGCCCAGCTGTATCATTTCGATATGGACAGGATCAAATTCCTCAAATTCTTCATTTACCTCTCCGATGTGGACACCCACAACGGCCCCCACTGTTACGTAAAAAAGTCGCACCGCATCAAACCCAAACCCGTACGCAGAGACGGCAGGATACCCGATGAGGAGCTGATGGCCAACTATCCCGCCGCCGATTTCGCGGAGATCACCGGCAAAGCAGGCACCATACTGGCCGTAGACACGTCAGGCTTCCATAAAGGCAAGCCACTGGAAAAAGGAGAGCGTTTGCTGTTCCAGATGGAATTCGCTACCAGCTTGTTCGGCCAGAATTACCCGCCCGTTCGGGTAACGGACAAGATCGCGAAAGAATTCCTGGAAAACACGAAGAAATACGAAAGGACTTACCGGGAGATCTTAAAAGAGCACTAAACCATTGCCATATTTGTAAAAAGCCGCGCGGCATGCGCGGCTTTTTTGTCTGATGATCACGGTGCTGTTCTATTTTCCCCTGATCTTCTTTTTATGCTCCTTCCCCCAGCGGATCATTTCGAGGATGATGCCGCCGAAGGACTTGCAATACTCCGTGGACATATATTCCACTTTGGCAGGGAAATCCGGGTCCTCCACCCGTTTGATCAGCTTGTTCAGCTCCATTTCCTTCAGCTCCCGGGAAAGCATGCGCGTGGTAATGCCGGGGATGCTGCGCTCTATTTCCCGGAAACGCCTGTTGCCATTGCAAATGGAATTGATAATAGGCAGCTTCCATTTACCGCCGATCACGTAGATCGTGTCCTGCAGGGCCTGTACTTCCTCCGTCTGGTTCCTCGGGTCAGACAGTATTTCACGTATGGCTTTTTTCATCTGGTATCATGCGTTATACTGGTTACAAAGTTATACCACCAGGCGGGTAACTTTGCTGCTGTAATCATAAAAATGACAGAGCAATGAGCATACAGCACAAAACAGCCCTGGTCACGGGCGGCAACAGCGGCATAGGATATGCCACCGCAAAGGAATTGAAAGCGCAGGGCGCAACAGTGATCATTACAGGCAGAAGGAAGGAAGCGGTGGAAAAGGCGGCGGCGGAGCTCGGGGTGATTCCGTTTGCAGCAGACCAGGCCAGCCTGGAAGATACCGGCCGCCTGGCCAATGAAGTAAAGGAGCGTTTCGGGAAGCTGGACATCCTTTTCATCAACGCCGGCATTACAGGTTCACTCCCGGTGGAGCAGGCTACCGAAAAGCACTTCGACGATATCATGAACATCAACTTCAAAGGGGCTTATTTTACGCTCAGCAAATTCATTCCCTTGCTGACGGATGGCGCTTCGGTGGTATTCCTTTCCTCCAATACCGCCAGTATGAACACCCCCGGCGCTTCTGTATATTCAGCCAGCAAAGCAGCGCTCAATTCAGTGATGAAGATCGCGGCCCTGGAACTGGCTCCGCGGAAAATAAGGGTGAACGCTGTAAGCCCCGGCCCTACCAGAACGGAAGTGCTAAATAAAGGCGCATACGATGCCGCAACGCTGAAACATATTTCCGAAACGCTGGTGGACCGCATACCGCTCGCCAAATGGGGCGAAGCCGGAGATGTGGCGCGGATGGTCGCCTTCCTGTGCGATGAACCGGCAGGCTTTATCACGGGCGCAGATTTCCTGATGGACGGCGGGATGTCGTTATAAACACCCCTCAAAATTGAACGCTGGCCCGCAAACGTTGCGGGCCTTTTTAATGCGGCTACCCTTTCCTGTAAGCCAGTGCCGTTACGCCGGCATTTTTCTTGAAATACCCGCTGAAATGCGCGGGATCATTGAAGCCCAGCCGGTAAGCGATCTCTTTGATGGACAGCTCCGTATGCTGCAGCAGCGATTTCGCTTCCGCCATATTTTTCTCCATGATCCAGGTGCCGATAGATTTGCCCGTTTTTGTTTTGATCACGGTGCTGAGGTAATTGGGATGCAGGTTCTGATCGTCCGCATAATCCTGTATATGCAGGATGGTTTCCGTCTTGCCGCTGCTCACGTCACGGTAGTGCTGGTCCAGCAGGCGGCGGAACCTCTTCACGATCTGCGAGCTGCGGTTGCCCTCGTTGATGGGGTTGTAATCTTCCCAGAAATATTCTTTGATCTTCAGCAGCAGCACCACGAACAAATGCCCGATCAGCTGGTTGCGGTAAGGCGATTGGGAAACATATTCCTTGTGTATCTGCGTATAGATGCGCCCGAATTCTGCAAACACTTCTTCATCGAGGCTCCTCACCGGGAAATTCTCCGCCAGCAGGAACGGGAACTGGTCGAAGATCTGCGGGTGGACGTGCTCTTTCAGGAACGCCTCGCTGAAAGTGACCAGCATCACATCCTCTATCTCCGTCCAGATATAAGAGCGGTAGTGGCCAGGGTTGGTGAAATAAAAACAATTGGGTTTGATCGCGTACTGCTCCTCATCTATGGTATAGGTGCCGTGGCCCTGCCGGGTAAAATTGAAAACGAAAAAGTTCAGCCGGCTGGTCTCCGCATGGAAAGGCAGTTCCAGGAACACTTCTTTCAGGTTAAAGATGGTGAAGTTGCTCTCCCTGCCGTGGAAAACGGGGCTCAGCCCCATATCCTGGTACTGGTCGAACAGTGTATCGAATACCTTGATCTTCTCCTTTTTCATACAACCTAAGATAAATCATTCCCCGAATTCCCGATCTGAGAAATTCGCAGGTCTTGCTGAGGATATTACAATTTTCAGGCAGCGGCTTTCCGCAACTTTGTATCGTCAATCACACGCAAACAAAACGAAAAATAAAAAACATTCAACATGAAAACGCTCGAAAACAAAGTTGCGCTGATCACCGGTTCCGGCCGCGGTCTTGGTAAAGCCATCGCCGAACGATACGCCGCCCTTGGCGCCAGCCTCATCCTGAACTACAGCCGGGACCAGCGTTCCGCGGAAGAAGTACTGTCCAACGTTACCGCCATGGGCGCCAAAGCCATCCTGGTACAGGCAGACGTCAGCAAGGTGGCTGAAATTGAAAGGCTGTTCGCCGGGGGGCTCGCAGCTTTCGGTAAGATAGATATCGTGGTGGCCAATGCGGGCATCGAGCTGGTGGAAACCATGGTGACGGATTTCACCGAAGAGCAGTTCGACCGGGTGTTCTCCATCAACACCAAGGGCTCCTATTTCACCATGCAGCAGGCCGCCAAACATGTGGCGGACAAAGGCAGGATCATCTACATCGCATCCAGCACCACCAGCTTCCCTATCCCGGGCATGGCCGTGTATGGGGGCAGCAAGACCACCCCGCGTTATCTGGTGGATGTGCTGGCGCAGGAGATCGGCCACCGCGGGGTAACCGTGAACTCCATCATCCCGTTCGCCGTTGATCATTCCGGTATATTTGCAGACCCGGACGCCTATCCCGAACTGCGGGCTTCCCTCATCAGTTCCTCTCCCATGCGCAGGCTGGCGGAAGTGGAAGATGTGGCCAATGTAGCGGAGTTCTTCGCCAGCGGGCTCTCCTCTTTCGTAAACGGGCAGCACCTGCTGGTAAACGGCGGCGCCAATCAATAATCATTCAACAAACCTTTCAGATCAAAAAAATAATATCATGAGCACTGTAAACAATAAAGTAATACTGATCACCGGCGCCTCCAAAGGCATGGGCGCCGATATGGCCACCAGGCTCGCCGCGGCGGGCGCGAAAGTGATCGTCAACTATTCCAGTAATGCAAAAGCGGCAGATGATGTGGTGGCAAGTATTAAAAACAACGGCGGCACCGCCATTGCCGTGAAAGCGGATGTGAGCAAAGCGGAAGAGGTAACCGCCCTGTTCAATGCCGCCCTGGAAGAGTTCGGCCGCATAGACGTGCTGATCAACAATGCCGGCATCATGGACACGAAAATGCTGAAAGATAATACCGAAGCGGATTTCGACCGGCACTTCGACATCAACGTAAAAGGCACGTTCTTAGCCCTGAAAGAAGCAGCAGCCAAGCTGGCGGACAATGGCATCATCATCAACTTCTCCTCTTCCACGGTCAGGCTCATGCTGCCTTCCTACGCCGTGTATTCCGCTTCCAAAGCAGCGGCAGACCAGCTCACCCGGGTATTCGCCAAAGAGATCGGCAGGGGCATTACCGTGAACGCGATTGCGCCGGGCCCGGTGGCAACGGATCTTTTCACGCAGGGCAAATCGGAAGAAGTAATGGCCAGGATCGCTTCCATGAACGCGTTCAACCGGCTCGGCCAGCCGGAAGACATCAGCAAAGTGGTGCTTTTTCTCGCGTCAGACGATTCGAAATGGATCTCCGGGCAGATCATTGCAGTGAACGGGGCGATGGCGTAAGCCGTGAGAGGGCGGATATCTCCGGCGGGCAAACCTGCGCGAAAGCGCGGGATTTTGCCTTTGGTATATCATGGCAAAAGAGGAAATCCCCTCTTGCACATATAAAATATTCTCATTATCTTAAAATGCCCAAAAAGCAACCCTTAAATCCCAAGCCGGAGCTCCCGGCCATCATTTGTTAATCATTTAAAA
>CBFHAF010000256.1:0-6804 GCA_965653435.1 uncultured Chitinophaga sp. | reverse complement strand
CAGCGGAAGACGCCAGGTCCGCCCTGGGCGCGTGTTACAAGAACATGGGCGTGCTGGACCCTTTCCCGGACCTGGTGACTACAGACGACGCTGTGCCTTTCCTTTCCGGCGCCGCAGACAGGGTGCTGCTCTGGCGGTACAACCTCACGCCTTCCAATTCTTTCATCAATGTTTACAGCGGCGCTTATGCAGGCATCAACCGGTCTAATACGGTGATAGGCAGGCTGCCCGGCATTCCCATGAACGAAGACCTGAAAAACAGGTACATAGCCGAAGCCAAGGTGCTGCGCGCCCTGCACTACTTCAACCTGGTACGCCTCTATGGCGGCGTGCCCGTCACCACTACGGAAACGGCTACACTGGAAGGGCTTGACATACCGCGTAAAAGCGTTGACGAAGTATATGCGCAGATAGAGAAGGACCTCATGGAAGCGGAAAACGTACTGCCGCCCAGCTATCCCGCTGCAGACGCCGGCAGGGTGACTTCAGGAGCCGCTAAAGGGTTGCTGGCAAAGGTATACCTCACCCGCGCGGGTACCGACAAAAGCTCCCCCTTCTGGGCCCGGGCAGCCGCCAAAGCCAAAGAAGTGATAGACCAGGGGGTGTATGGCCTCTACGGCAATTTTGCGGATGCCTTTGCACTCACCGCCCGCGGCGGCAAGGAAAACATGCTGGAAGTGCAATACCTCACAGACGTTTACGGTCACGGCACAGGGCGGGGCTATGGCCCGCGCGCAGCGCCTATTTTCCCCGGCGGCGGCTCCGCCATTGCCAGGCCCACGGAAAGCCTCTTCAACGCCTACTCGGCTAACGACAAGCGGAAGCCTGTTACCTTTATGACCTCCTATACCTACAACGGTGTTACTACCAATCTTTCCATCACAGACCCCGATCCCAGCAAAGCCGTGTCTTTCCAGAAGCTGTGGGACAGAAGCGCCAAAACCAACGGTGGCGAAGGCACCAGCCGGCCGGTATTGCGGTATGCAGACGTGTTGCTCATATACGCCGAAGCCGCCAACGAAGCTAACGGGGCACCTACCGTTGAAGCCTATACAGCGTTGAACGATGTGCGCTCGCGCGCCGGGCTGGCAGACCTGAACGGTCTGAGCTACCAGGCTTTCAAAGAGGCCGTTTGGCTGGAAAGAAGGCTGGAGCTGGCTTTTGAGAACAATCGCCGCTTCGACCTGGTGCGCACCGGCAGGCTGGTAGACGCCGTGAAGGCGGAGAACAGCTACAACCGGAATGCGGCGATACAACCCTTCCATGTACTGTTCCCCATCCCCCTGTCTGTTATGGACGCCAGCCCCACGCTGGAACAAAACCCAGGCTATTAATCCATTAAAACAATAACAACAGCATGTATACACGCAGACACTTTCTGACCCAAACGCCGGCCATGCTGGCATTACTGGCGGGCCTGCCCTCACTGGCCAGCTCCTGCAACAGCAAAAAGAAAACCATCTTGCTCCGCTCTTCATGGCAAACCGTCAACATCGGGGATATTGGCCATACCCCCGGCGTGCTCGCACTGCTGGAAAAACATATTCCCGATGCGGACGTCATACTCTGGCCTTCCAGTGTAGATAACGGCGTGAAAGAAATGCTGGAGCGGCGTTTCCCGAAAGTAAAAATAGTACAGGGTGAAGAAGAAATAGAAGCCGCCATTGCCCAGTCTGATTTTCTGGTGCATGGCTCCGGCCCTTCCCTGACAGCTCGTAAAGACGTAGCGCGCTGGGCCGCCACCGGCAAGCCTTACGGCATTTACGGCATTACCTTCCCCGGCTACTACGGAGAGCCGTCTGCCGCCACCAAAGCAGCTTTCCCCACGGAAGTGGAGCTGCTCACCAAAGCGCAGTTTGCCTATTTCCGGGATTCCATTTCCCTGCAGTTTGCGAAAGACCATGGCGTGAAATGCCCCATTATGGGCTTTGCGCCAGACGGCGCCTTTGCAGTAGACCTGCAGAACGATGCGGCGGCAGAAGCTTTCATGAAAGAACACGGGCTGGAAGAGGGCAAGTTCCTTTGCGTGATACCCCGGCAGCGTTTCACACCCTACTGGGAAATACCTTCCAAAAAACGGCCATTAGACGAAAAAAAGAACGCGCGCAACCAGGAAATGAGAGAGCACGATAACGCTCCCATACGCGAAGCCATTGTAGAAGTGGTGCGGCAAACGCCCATGAAAATACTCATCTGCCCCGAAGATGAAACGCAGGTAAAACTGGGTAAAGAAATTTTGTACGATAAACTGCCGGAAGATGTAAAAGCGAAAGTGGTTTGGCGGGACCGTTACTGGCTGACAGACGAGGCTGTGAGCACTTACCGCCGCTCCGCCGGCATGTTCGGGCTGGAAATGCACTCTCCCATTATGTGCATCGGCAACGGCATTCCGGCCATGGTAGGCCGCTTTCATGAACAAACCAGCAAAGGCGTAATGTGGCGGGACATTGGCCTGGGCGAGTGGCTGTTTGATATGGACAATGAGGCAGACATCCCCAAAATATTGCCCGCCGCACTGGCCATAGCCAAAGACCCCGCCGCAGCAAAGCGGCGGGCAAAGAAGGGGCAGCAGTTTGTAGAAGATAAACAACGGGAAACGATGGGTGTATTGAAAAGCAAGCTGAACGCATAGTGAGAAAGCGATGAAACCACCGGCAAACCTGCCGTGGTTTCATCGCTTTATATTAATTCCAGGTGGGTGAGCTCCTTCCCAAGGTCTTTTATGCTGGTCAGTATCCTGTTGACCTGTTTTTCCGACGGTGTTTTGATCCTGTTGGCATATTGAGAGAGCAATGACTGGCTGATGCCGATGCGTTCGGCAAGCGCAGAGGAATTGATCACTTTGTAGTACTCGAAAAATTGCGCGATGTCCAACCGCATAACGAGGTCTTTTTCTGATATATCCTTTAACCCTTCTTCTTCTCTCCAGGTGTTGATGGCATCCAGCACATTTTTACGGAGGCCGGGCATATTGTTTCCCACTGTGCCCACATTGATATTATCATCTAAAGCGTAAGCGGAATAACCAGTTCCGGTTTTCTCAACGATGAATACGTATTTTTTCATAGCTCATACAAATTTAAGTTGTGTTAAATAAGTCCTGCCTGTTTGAGGATTTTCCTTTCAAGACCTTTGCCCATCTCATGGCTGCCGTGATCGGTAAAGACAATTCTTTCGCCGGGTTTGCCAGGATGGATCAATATAACGTGACTTCCTTTTCCCTGACGCAGAATCACCCAACCTGCGTTGATCAGTTTCTTTTTTAGTTCAGAACATTTAGTCATCAAAGGTAATATATTTATTACTTTTAAAAATAGGGTCACGCTTTTTTTTAAACTTCTTTTCTTGAAGTAAAAAAGACCCGCCAGGAATGGCGGGCCGTTTGAAAATATCCAAATGCACTTTGTTGAAGAATGCACAATGTATACTACCGGATGTCGCTGTTGAAACAGGACCCGGGTATGATCTCCCCAAAATGAATCAGAAATTTGTTTTATCGCAACACGCAGCATGTAGAAACATGCCGTGGTTTGATTTCCCTTGTTTCCAAATTCCAATACATCAAATGTAAACGCGACCCTGCATAAATCCTGAAAATGGTGGGCAAGAAATCCTCTCGTTTTCCAGAGAATATCTCAGGTTTTTGAAGGAGAATCAAAATTTGCAATAAAGTGACCGTCGCGCCTATCCCTCGCAATACTGAAAAATCGGCTAACTTTACATAACGCACGCAGATACACTGCGCGGCGTCGCCGGAGCTTTAAACCGGCTATAATCATGTGAACTATGGGAACTTCAATCACCTGCCCTAACTGCAAGCACCCCTTCGTTATGGAAGACGCTTTAGCAGTAGACATTGAACGTGAAATGCGCAGCAAAATGGCTACTGAATGGAATAAAAGGCTCGACGAGCTCAAGGCTCAGAAGCAGGAAATAGAACAGCAAACACTGGCCGCCAGGAGCCAGATGGAGAAAGAACGCCAGCAGCTCGCGCAGGACCGCCAGCTGGTCAGCCAGCAGCGCCAGCAACAGGAAGACGAACTGATCAAACGCCTACAGGCGGAAAAAATAAAGCTGCAGGAAAGCATGGCCGCCAACATCCGCAAAGATGTAGCTGCAGACTTCGAGAACCAGCTGCGGCTCCTTGAGCAATCACAACGAGAAAACGAAGAGAAGCTCAAAGAAGCGCGCCTCCGGGAGCTGGATTTCCTCAAAAAAACACAGGACCTGCAGAACCGCGAACAGGAGCTGGAGCTCTCTCTCCAGAAAAGGCTGCTCGAAGAACGCACCCGGCTCATGGAACAGATACGCCGGGAAGAAGCCGACCGCAATAACCTCAAAGACACGGAATACCAGATGCGCCTCAAGGAAATGGAAAAGCAGCTGGAAGACCAGCGCCGCCTCGCGGAAGAAATGCGCCGCAAAGCGGAACAAGGCTCCATGCAGCTCCAGGGCGAAGTGCAGGAATTAGCCCTGGAAGAAATGCTGCGCGCCACCTTCCCCTTCGACGCCATCAGCGAAGTAGGCAAAGGCGTACGCGGGGCAGACTGCATCCAGACCGTACGCAACCAGTTCGGCCAGGAATGCGGAAAGATCATCTACGAAAGCAAACGCACCAACAGCTTCTCCCAGGAATGGATCGAAAAGCTGAAGGCGGATATGCGCAGCCAGGGGGCGGACGTGGCCGTGCTCGTGACCCGCACCATGCCCGCCAACATGGAACGTTTCGGGGAAAGGGAAGGCATCTGGATCTGTTCTTTCCACGAAGTGAAAGGGCTTACCTACGTACTGCGCGACGCCATCCTGAAGATCTACAGCTCCGCCAAAAGCCAGGAAAACAAAGGGGATAAGATGCACCTGCTGTATCATTACCTCACCAGCGGGGAATTTGCCGAACAATGGAGCGCTATCCGCGAAGGTTTCCGCGCCATGAAAGCCTCCATCCAGAAAGAAAGGGAAGCGATGGAAAAACTCTGGAAAGCCCGCGAAAAACAGCTGGAGAAAGTACTGCTCAACGCCGCGCATATCAAAGGTTCCATTGAAGGCATCGCCGGCAGCGATTCGGTAGACCTCCAACTGCTGGACGAAGCCGCAGACACGCTCCTGAACGGCGCGGATGAGTAAGCCCGATATTTTAGAAAAAAAATTGATATAAATCTTGCATGGCAGCAAACCGTGCAATACTTTTACCGCCATACCGGGCCTCCATCCGGTAATAAGAAAAGATAAATATCAACATTAACGGATGAAGAACCACTCTTACCATTCCATCATATTCGACCTGGGCGCTGTGCTTGTAGACTGGAACCCGCGTTACCTGTACAGCAAGATATTTTCAACGCAGGAAGAAGTGGATCATTTCCTGGAGAACGTCTGTACCTCAGACTGGAACGAGGCCCAGGACGAAGGCCGCAGCCTGCAGGAGGGTACAGAACTGCTGATAGCGGAACATCCTGCGTATGAAGCGCAGATCCGCGCATTTTATGGAAGGTGGAAAGAAATGCTGGGCGGCCCCATCCCCGAAACCGTACAGATACTCCGGCAGCTGAAAGACAGCGGCCGTTTCAAGCTCTATGCCCTCACCAACTGGAGCAACGAAACCTTTCCCATCGCGCTGATGGAATACCAGTTCCTGCAATGGTTCGACGGTATCGTGGTTTCAGGCAAGGAAAAGCTCCGCAAGCCACAGCCGGATTTTTACCAGCTGCTGCTCGACCGCTATGATGTTGATAAATCAACGTCCATTTTTATCGACGATAATTTCAGGAACGTGAAGGCTGCGGAAGAATTCGGCATCGAATCCATCCACTTCCTGAACCCGATGCAACTGCAGGAAGAACTCGCTTCCCGGGGTATCCTGAATTAGGATTATTCCTCTTTTTACATAACGCGGAATCATAACATTTATTTTCGAGAATATATAGCGTAATTCCCCCATGCAAGCCGCCTTCCGGGCGGTTTTTGCTTTAACATTTCTTTATGTCTATTTTAACTTTTTTGCTGTAAACCGGCAGTAACATTCGCGTGTCTATAGCGTTCAATAAAAAGACAGCCGGATGTGAAGTTGATATGGTGAGAATGAATGATGATGTTAGTCCGTTTTCCCGATTGACAGTAATGCAGAGGGAGAAAGGACAGGAGCGGCAATGACGGACTGCATCACCGGCCATAATACAGCGATTAAATTGAAATACATATGAAAAGAACAGGATTTATTTTAAGTCTGGTGGCTGCAGGCGCGTTGCTGGTGAGCAGTTGCAGGAAGGACCCGCTTAACGACATGACGGCTGAAGAATCCCGTATTTATGTTACGAATTATGACGAGCAGGCCAATTTCTCTTCTTACAAAACTTTCAGCATAGTGGATTCCGTTGCAGTGCTCAGTAACCGCGAAGGCGCCACAAAAGAACTGACCTCCTACGACAAAAGCCTTCTGGCCACCCTCAAAACCTCCATGCAGGCGCGTGGTTACACCCTGGTGGACAAGTCCGCCAAACCGGACCTGGCGATGAACGTCACCCGGATAGATAACACCACCACTTCCGTGGGTTATAACCCCGGTTACTGGTCAGGCTGGCCCGGGTATTGGGATACCGGCTACTGGGGTTACCCCGGCTGGGATTATTGGTTCCCGAGCTATTATACGGTGTTCCGTTACAACGAAAAGTCGGTAGCGGTAGACCTCGTGGACCTGAAGAACGCAAGCCCCGGCCACGAAAACAAGCTCACGGCAGTCTGGAACGCCCAGCTGCGCGGCACCGGCGTAGACGACCAGCGCCAGGTAGCAGAGGAACGCCAGGAAGA
>CBFHAF010000255.1:0-6807 GCA_965653435.1 uncultured Chitinophaga sp. | reverse complement strand
TTGAAACGCGCGACTTCAACAAACGCTGGGACGGCAAGATCAACGGCTCGCCAGCCGATGTGGGCACTTATGCCTGGATGCTGGAATATACAGACCAGCTGGGCGAAAAGGTGAACCGGAAAGGAACGGTGGTGCTGGTGCGGTAAGGCCCGCGGATTGTTCGTATCTTAGAAGCATGAAGTACCACACACTGGGCCGTTCCCCGCTGAAGGTGAGCGAGGTGGCATTCGGCTGCATGTCCCTCGGCATGGACGATACGGCCAACGCAAAGCTCATTCACCGCGCCCTGCACCTGGGCATCAATCTTTTTGATACGGCGGACCTTTACGATAAAGGTTTTAACGAATCCACGCTGGGCAAAGCCCTCAAAGGAAAAAGAGAAGAAGCCGTGATCGCCACCAAGGTCGGCAACCAGTGGCGGGAAGACGGTTCCGGCTGGGACTGGAACCCGCGCAAAGCATACATCATCGCCTCCGTGGAAAAAAGCCTGCAACGCCTGCAGACGGACCGGATAGACCTGTACCAGCTGCATGGCGGCACGATAGACGACCCGATCGATGAAACGATCGAGGCGTTTGAACTGCTGCAGCAGCAAGGGAAAATATTGTATTACGGCATTTCCTCCATCCGCCCCAACGTGATCCGCGAATACGCCAAACGTTCCAACATCGTGACAGTAATGATGCAATACAGCCTGCTGGACCGCCGGCCGGAAGTATCCTGCTTCGGCGTTCTGCAGCAGCATGGCATCGGCGTGCTGGCGCGCGGCAGCCTTGCCAAAGGATTGCTGGTGAACAAACCCGCCGTGCCTTACCTGGATTACAGCGAAGCGGAAGTGCAGAAAGCGCAGGAAGCGATAGCGGCTGTTTCAGAAGAACGCAGCCCTGCGCAATCCGCATTGAAATACGCCCTGATGCACCCCGTAGTGTCCAGCGCGGTGGCGGGTATCAGAACCATGGAACAGCTGGAGGAGCTGGCGCAGGAAGCACCCCGGCTCAATGAAATGGAATACGAACAGCTCACGGCGGCCGTTCCCGTCAAAGACTACACGCAGCATGTATAAAACGAAGGCTGGCCAACAAAGGCCAGCCTTTTTTCATGTACTTACTATTCACATCATTTCTTCAGCAGGCCTTGTTTTTCCAGTTCACCCACAAGCGCCGCGGTATAGCTCTTCGAGAAATCATCGACGCTGTTCGGGTTCATGGTGGAGGATTGCATGGAGAAGAGCAGCGTTTCGCTGGCGGCATCGTAGAGATTGCCCTCCATGAAATAGGTTTTATCCGTCGTGTAATAGCCGGGATCGTACATCATAGGGCCCCAGTAGCTGTAGTAGCCCCAGAAGTTGCCGTACCAGCCAAAGGCCGGGTAGGGGCGGTAGGGGCCTGATCCGGGCACGTAGCGGGTTTCGCTGGTTTTGTCTACCAGCGCTACCGTAAAAATAGCGTCACATCCCATCTCGCGCACCTTGCTGAGAATGGTCTCTTTATTTGGAATTTTGTCGCGGGTAAAATTAGGCGGGAACACGTCCGCACTTTTGATGGCTTTGTATCCTCTTGCCTGTGCGGCATTTGCAAGGTTGGTCTCGATCGCGTTCTTTGCATTCACGTTATGTACCAGTGCGGCAATGAAAATGGACTGGTAAGATTTCTGCGGGGCGTCGGGGTTCCGGTAAAAATCCGTTACCCGGGTGGTAGTGCTGCAGGCGGTTAGTGCCATGCAGGCACAAAACATCAGCCAGTATGGTCTTTTCATAACATTGATGGTTTATAGAAACCTAACAAGGTGAGGGCTAAAGTGTTCATTATCGGACACCTGTTGTTGCATTTCCGGACAGAACAGCAGCTTGAAAGGTTTATATATAATTGAAATTCAATACAATTTCCCTTAGGTATTTAATTTGACGCCCTTAGCGCATGCTGACCAACTATCTGAAGATCGCCTGGAGGAACCTGTTGAAGAACAAGACCTTCTCCATTATCAATATCATTGGCCTGGCCATCGGGATGGCGGCCTGTATTGTGATCCTGCTGTTCGTTTCATACGAAAAGAGTTTCGACGGGATGCACAAGAAAAACATCTACCGCCTTTGCGAAGTGCAGAAGCCGGAGGGCATGGTGGCGCCGCAGGATGTGGCGCTGAGCATGTATCCCATGGCTACTGCGCTGAAGCTGGAATACCCGGAGATTAAGAATTTCGTGCGCGTCAACCAGGAAGGTGAATTGGGGCTTACCTATAAAGATAAACGGCATTACCTGAAAAGGTCCAACTGGGTGGATTCCACCTTCTTCCAGATATTCGATTTTCCCCTTTTGCAGGGAGACAGGAATACCGCGCTCATGAAGCCCGGCAGCATAGTGCTTACAAAGGAAGCGGCAGACAAGATCTTCGGAAACGAAGACCCCATGGGTAAAACCGTCATGCGTTATCTGAATGATACCATTGCTCTCACCGTTACCGGTATCATGAACGTGCCCGCAAATTCCCATTTACAATTCGAGGCGCTGGTTTCGCTGAATTCCGTGTATAATGCAAACTGGGAGCGGAATTGGGGCGGCAACTGGCTGGTCACTTACCTTGAGCTGGGGAAAGACGCCGACATCAGCGGACTGGAGAAAAAAATCCCTGCGTTCTGCAAAAAATATCTCTCGGAAAACGATAACTGGAAGAACTACGAGCTGTTCCTGCAGCCGCTTTCGGACGTTCATGCCGCATCCAACAACATCACGCACGACTACAATAACTTCCAGAAATTCGACCGGCGCTATACCTACATATTTTCATTTATTGCCGTGCTGATACTCGTGATCGCCTGTATCAACTTTGTGAACCTTTCCACGGCACGGTCCGCAGAACGCGCCAGGGAAGTGGGCATCCGGAAGTCTATCGGGGCGCACCGCTCGCAGCTGGCCTGGCAGTTCATGGGTGAATCAGTGATGCTTTCACTGATCGCGCTGGTATTTGCCGTGGCCATGGTGAAGCTATGCCTGCCATGGGTAAGGGATTTCAGCGACAGGCCGCTGGAGCTGCCGGTTTTCACCAACTTTAAAATACTCACCGGATTTATAATAGGAACCGTGCTGGTTGGGATCCTGGCGGGGCTTTATCCCGCCGGATACCTTTCCTCTTTCCAGCCTGTAAAGGTGTTGAAAGGTTCGATAGTTACGGGGAAGAACAAAAGCCTGCTGCGCAATTCATTAGTGGTGGCGCAGTTCACCGGTGCGGTATTCCTTATTATTGCCACCGTGTTTGCGCTCAGGCAGCTGAAGTTCATGCAAACGAAAGACCGCGGCTTCAATGGCGACCAGGTGTTGCTTGTGCCTTTAGACAATGAATCGAATGCCAGGTACCAGGCCATCAAGGCGGATCTGCTGGGCAGCTCGCTGATCAGTGCCGTAAGCGGATCGCAGCAGCGGCTGGGTAACAACCTGCACCAGTCCGGTGTAAACTTCCATGGCGAAGGGCCGGTGAGAACCCTTGCTACCTCGCAGGTGATCGTAGACAGGGATTTCCTTACGTTATATAAAATACCGCTGGCGGCAGGCAGCAATTTCTCACGGGATAAATCCGCCAACGGGAAGGAATATATCATCAATGAAAGGCTGGCCCAAGAGCTGCTGAAGAATGAAAAGAAAGGCGCTTCGCTGGAATCGCTGATCGGGAAAAGGTTCGGCTTTGGCTTCGAAGGCTTGGACACCATTGGCAGGATCGTAGGTGTTGCGAGGGATTTCAACTTTAATTCCCTGCATCATAAAATTGAAACGCTGATGATCATGAACCAGGAAGAGTGGAGCTTTTCTGAAATATCCATCCGCATCAGCGGAAGCCGTACAAAAGAAGCGATTGCTTTCGTGGAATCGGTATGGAAAAAACATGTCATGAAATACCCTTTCACTTATAGTTTCCTGGACGATCATTTTGCGCAGATCTACCGTTCTGACGCACAGGTAAGCAGCATTGTGACGATACTTGCCGTGCTGGCTATCATCGTGAGCTGCCTCGGCCTCTTCGGCCTGGCGTCTTTCGCGGCGGAAAGAAGGGTGAAAGAGATCGGGATACGGAAAGTACTGGGCGCTACGGTGGAAAATATCGTGGCTATGCTCAGTAAAGACTTCGTGAAGCTCGTGATCATCGCCAACCTGCTCGCCTGGCCCATTGCATGGTTCGCGGTACGCACCTGGCTGCAGGATTTTGCATACCGGATAGATATCAGCTGGTGGATATTCATAGCGGCCGGGATCATTGCGATCCTCATCGCACTGTTCACCGTGAGCTTCCAGGCATTGCGGGCCGCACGCAGCAACCCGGTGCAGAGCCTGAAAATAGATTGATCTGATTTTATAGCAGGCATGGGGAGCCCCACGTCATTGCGGGGAGCAGCGCGGAGGTTCGTGCAGGAGCGCGACGAACCAATCTTCTCCAGGTGGTGGGAAATCTCGATTCAACGCGGGAGATTGCTTCGTCGCCCCTCCCGCTTTGGCTCCGCTGCTCCTCGCAATGACGGTATCAGCGGCATTGCCACAATACGTCCGCGAACCAGCGTTTGCTGTCATAAAACGACGCTGCCGGCTTGAATCCGCTGCGCGAGGCCAGCTCGTTGATCTCTTCTTCGGTATACTTCTGCGATATCTCCATGAATACAGGTTCGTTGGCCGCGAAGCGCACTGTTTGCCCGCCGATATGAACGGCCTGTTCTTTCAGGCTCACCAGGAAGCTCCTGCAGGCGCCGGTAAGCGGGTCGTAAGTGGGGAAGTGCTCAAATTGCAACAGGTCGAAATCCCCGTCCAGCTCACGGTTGATGCGGGCCAGGAGGTTAAGGTTGAAGTCGCGGGTGATGCCGGCCTTGTCGTTGTACGCATCCAGTATCGTTTGCGGGTGTTTGCGAAGGTCGAAGCCGATCATCAGCAGGTCTCCCGGTTGCAGCTGCTGCCGCAGCCGGGTGCAGAACTGCATCGCTTCGGCGGGCGTGAAGTTGCCGATGCTGGAGCCCATGAACATCACCAGCCTGGGCCGCTCCGAGATATGACGCGTAGCCTGGAGCATTTCCATGTATTCCCCGTTCAGGCCCTGCACGGTGAGGCCGGGCAGCTTTGCGGGCAGCGACTGCTGCAGCTGGGCAATGATGTTGCGTGAAATGTCGATCGGGAAATAAGTATCCATGGCCCCGACGCGCAGCAATTCCTTCAGCAGGTGAAAAGATTTGGAAGCATCGCCCGCTCCCAGTTCCACGAGATCGAACACGGGGGCGTGCTGCTGCAGCGTTTGCGCGATCTGGCCGGCCTGGCCGCGGAGGATCTCCATTTCGCAGCGGGTGAGATAATATTCCGGGCAATGCATGATCTGCTGGAACAATGCGTCGCCCTTGGCGTCGTAGAAATATTTGGAATGCAGCCGCTTGGGTACTTCCTGCAATCCTTCCAGAACGTCTTTTTCGAATGCCTGCAGTTGTTTCCCGGAAATGCCGGTACTCTGATATGCCAATCCTGTTCTCATCGGTAATGTTTTTGTTGTTGCTATAAAGTTTTGGCCAGCCGGATACCCGAGAGCTGCCAGCGCATGGGCGCGTGGAAAAAGTTCCGGTAAGTTGCGCGGCTGTGGCCTTTGGGCGTATAGCCGGATGCGCCGCGTAGTACTTTCTGGTTCACCATGAACTTGCCGTTATATTCGCCGATAGGCCCTGCCACCCGCTCAAATCCGGGATAGGGGAGGTAGGCGCTTTCCGTCCATTCCCAGCAACTGCCCCAGCTGAATTTATCCGCCGCGGCTTCCCATTCAAACTCCGTGGGCAGGCGCAGGCCTTTCCAGGCGGCGTATGCGGCGGCTTCATAAAAGCTTACGTGGTGAACGGGATCTTCCGGCCGGATGGTTTGCAGGCCGGACAGGGTGTAATGCTGCCACTGCCCGTCGATATTGTGCCAGTAGAGCGGCGCCTGCATATCGTTGTTCTTCACCCAGTCCCAGCCTTCCGCATGCCAGTGCGAAAAATCGCTGTACCCGCCGCTGCGGATGAATTCCAGGTATTCGCCGTTGGTGACCAGCCCGTTGGCGATGGCATATGGTTGCAGGTATACCTTGTGGCGGCCCAGCTCGTTGTCGTAACAAAAGCCGGGGCCCGAGAAGCCGGCCTCGTAAACGCCTTCGGGCATTTCAGTAAACCCCTTTGGCTGCCCGGCTTCATGTTCGCTGCTGTCTTCTTCCGAATATGCGGGAAAGAGCGGGTTGTGGCCGAGGATGTATTTGATGTCGTACCACAACAGTTCCTGGTGCTGCTGCTCATGGTTGCAGCCCAATACCAGGATGGTTTCCGCTTCCGGCGGAAGGGGTGTTTCCAACAGCTGTTCCATGGCGGAGTCCACATAGGCGCGGTAACGGTAGATCTCCTCCACCGTGGGCCTGCTGAGATTGCCGCGCTGGGTGCGGATCACGCGGGCGCCGAGGCTTTCGTAATAGCTGTTGAACACGAAATTGAAATCCGGATCGTATTCGGCGTAGCCGGGTAAAAAAGTTTTTAACAATAATGTTTCAAAAAACCAGGTGGTATGGCCAAGGTGCCATTTGGGAGGACTGACGAACTCCACAGGTTGTACCACATAGTCCTCTTTCTGTAGCGGGCGGCAAATATCTTCCGTCCATTTGCGCACGCTCCTGTACTGCTGTAACAACAACGTCGCGGTAGTAGTAGTGATCATTACTGGTCTTTTTGCGTATTCAACAATTGCGTAAGGTTGGTGATGCTGCGGAGCTTCAATTCTTCCGCCTTCCCCCTCCTCATCATTAATGCGTAAGCGTTGTTGAAGCCGATGGGCT
>CBFHAF010000254.1:0-6832 GCA_965653435.1 uncultured Chitinophaga sp. | reverse complement strand
GGTTAAATATTCATTTATGGATGGCGGGTTGAAAGGGTTGTTCCTCGGCGGCGGGTTCCAGTATGTTGACGACCGTTTTTTCAGCAATAAAAAACCGGGCGCCACTGTACTCGAAATGCCTGCCTATACCATATTCAACGCCGTGGCGGGGTACCGGTACAAACAATACAGCCTCCAGGTGAACGGGAATAACCTGGAGGACGAACGGTATGCCTCCAGCGGCTTCTCCAGCGCTTACACACCGGGCATGCCGTGCAATTGGTTGGTTACGCTCAGTTGTTCATTCAGGTAAAAACGGCCATATGAGAAAACAGAACATCGTGTTTACCATCGCCATCAAAGAAGTGGTTACGGCCTTCCGGAGCAGGGTGGCGATATTGCTGGCCTTTATCATCTGAGCTTTGCTGGGTGCGGCGGTATACACCGGTATGCAGCAGGAGCGGGAAGCAGCCCGGAAAAAAAGCAGGGCGGCGTCGCTTTTCAGGCATGAATGGGAAGAACAGAAAGCCAACCCGCATTCAGCGGCGCATTTCGGTACCTACCTGTTCAAGCCCCATACTTTCCTCAGCGTTTACGATCACGGGCTGAACCGCTTCCTGGGCGAAACTTACAGGGTGGAAGCACACATTCAGCACGAAGTGAACCATGCGGAAGCTGAAACGGCCGGCAGCCAGCTGCGTTTCGGCGAATTGTCGCCCGCCATGGTGTTCCAGCTGCTGGTGCCTTTGCTGGTGCTGGTGCTTTGCTTTAACACCATCACCCGGGAACGGGAGGGCGATACCCTGCGTTTGTTGCTGATCCAGGGTGTGAGCCCTGCCGCGCTGATACGCGGGAAAATATGGGGCAATTATGCCATTGTGCTGCTGGTGGTACTGCCCGCATTTATATTGATGGGCATCCCCGTGATGATGCAGGACCAGGGGCCGGATACACTGCTGCGTTATAGCTTTTTTGCGGGCGCTTACCTGGTGTATTTTTTCCTGTTTGCAGGTATCGGTGTGCTGGTATCGGCCTGGAGCCGCCATTCAAACGCGGCGCTCATCGGCTGTATCGGCGTATGGTTCCTGTTGTGCGTGCTGGGGCCGCGGGCCGCAGTGCGGATGATAGATGAGCACAACCGGCTGCCTTCACGGTTTGAGCTGAACAGGCATATTACGCAGGGATACAGCAAGGGAATGGGGCAGGACGGTACAAGCACCGAACGGAACCGGAAACTCCTGGATTCCACGCTCAGGCTGTATGGTGTGGATTCCGCGCAACAATTGCCCGTTAATTTCGACGGCCTGGCCATGCAGCACGGGGAAGACTATAACACGAAGGTCTATGAACACTACACCGGCGAAGTGGAGCGCATCATTCAGCAGCAGCAGGAAAGCCTGGGGCGGGTGAGCCTCTTCGATCCCTTCATGGCGGTACAGCAGGTTTCAATGGGTGTTGCAGGCACAGATTATCATCATCATCTTTCTTTCCACCGCCAGGCCAAAACGTACCGCGACGAATTCATACGTACGCTGAATATGGACCTGGCCAACAGCGGATCGGACTACCTTGCCTATGACTATAAAGCCGGCCCGGAATTTTTTAAAAAGATGAAGGACTTCTGCTATAACCCGCAGCCCGCGGGCGTTGCGGTCAGGCAGCACGCCTGGTCGTGGCTGGCCCTTGTTATGTGGTGCCTGCTAGTGTATATCCTGATAAATATTTCCGCGAAGCGCTTAATTAATGTATACCCATGAAACTCCTGAAAACAATTTTCATATTCGAATGGCGGCAGTTATGCAGGCAGCGCTGGTTATTAACAGGCCTGTGTTTATTCGTGGCCATCAGCCTGCTGTCTGTGTATTCGGGCAACCGCACGGTGGGAAAGCGGTTTGTGCAGGCAGACAGTATCCATGCGGCTTATCAAACAGATCTTGACGCGGCGCTGAAGCGGCTTACGGATACATCGACTGCTAAGGGAAAGGCTGAGGCAAGAACTGCAGGGATGGCTGCGGTGATCAATTTCAGGCTGCCGCAAAATGCTGTTAAATACCCGGAGCCGCTGGCCGCCCTTTCGTTGGGGTTAACAGACATCCAGCCCTGGCACGAACAGATCAGGTACGTTAAAAATTACAACGACGCTACGAACATGCCCGTCAACAACCCGATGACCCTGTTCTCCGGTAATTTCGACCTTGCTTTCATGATCATTTATTTCCTGCCCCTGCTGGTGCTCGCGTATTGTTATTCGCTGTATGCTTCCGAGAAAGAAGCCGGGACTTTAGCCATGCTGGCCATTCAGGCGGGAAGCGTTGCGCGCGTCATCCGCCTGAAGCTGCTGTTCCGCTTCCTGGCGCTGGCTGCATTGCTCCTGATCATAAACGCACTGGGGTTTGCGCTGGCGGAAAAGCGCGCTGCGCCTGGTATTCCGCAGATGTTGTTGTGGTGCCTGCTCTCGTTATTGTACCTGCTGTTCTGGCTTGGTATCGCGTATTTGATAGTGGCGTTCAGGCAGGGCGCCACGGCAACAGGGTTGTACCTCGCGGGTTGCTGGATGCTGATGCTGGTCATTTTGCCCTCCCTGGCCAATACGTTCGTTCAGCAACGGCATCCCTTGCCGATGAAGGACGGGATTGCGGCTTTCCGCCGCCACCAGGCAGAAGAAATATGGAATACGCCGGCCCGCATCTTATCAGACAGCTTTAACCGGTATAACCCGCAACATGCATCCACCGCCGATCCCGCGAAAGATACGCTTCGCCTGAGCACGCGGTATGTAGCGGGGTATTACGAGCTGCTGGACAGGAGGATGCAGCGGGTCACCATTCCATATGAACAGGAAATAAATGAACGCAACCGGCGGCTAACCCTGCTGTCTGCCTGGAATCCGGCATCCGCCGCGCAGGAATGGCTGAATACGCTTGCCGGCACAGAGCTCTCTGCCTACCACCAGTTCTCCCGGCAGGCGGACCAGTTCCAGGAAAGCTGGCAGGCCTTCCTCTATGATTTTCATATACCCGGCAAACAGTTGCAGGCGGCGGATTTCGGGCGGTTCCCGGTTTTCCGGTACCACCCGCCGGAACTGCCGGTACACCGGATGCTGTACGAGGTCCTCCGGCTGTTAGTTGGCCTGTGCGTATTGTTCGCCGCGGGCTCATTTGTATTCAACAGAAAAGATCAGGCTTCTTAAAATTTATACTATGCTACACGCTATTCATCTTACAAAAAAATACCAGCAGCACACCGCGCTCGATAATCTCAACCTGGACGTTGCAAAAGGAGAGATATTCTGTCTGCTGGGGCAGAACGGCGCAGGTAAAACCACCACCATCAACATTTTCCTGGGTTTTACCGCCGCCACCTCGGGCAAGGCCGTCGTTAACGGGAGGGAAGTAACGCCCGGCGCGGCGGACACCCGGAAATTCATAGCATACATCCCCGAGGTCGTGCAGCTATACGGCAACCTGACAGGCCTGGAGAACCTCGGTTTTTTCAGCAGGCTGGCGGGGTTCGAATACCCGGTTGACATGCTGAGACAATTCCTGCAAAAAGCAGGGCTGCAACCGGAAGCGCATGCCCGGCGGCTTTCCGGCTATTCAAAGGGTATGCGGCAAAAGGTGGGCATTGCCATTGCCCTGGCCAAAAATGCGGAAGTGATCTTTATGGATGAACCCACCAGCGGGCTGGACCCACGGTCCACCGGAGAATTCGCTGATATCGCCCGTCAGCTGGGAAGCGAGGGCAAAACGATCCTCATGGCCACCCACGACATTTTCAACGCCGTCAACATAGGCACCACCATCGGCATCATGAATAAAGGATCGCTGGTACATACCATTGCCACAGCGGGCATTACCGCCGGGGAATTGCAGCAGTTATATCTTGAAACCATATAAAAGGGGTTGTTTCCATGAAATAACAAAGAGAAAACACACCGGTCACCCCTAAGTGGTACAATGATTGCTCCCCAACCCCAAACCGGAGTGATGAATTTACAGCCGAAAGAAGTACTCACGGAGCAGGATGTAAGAAGGGGCTTGAAAATGGTGATCGGGGATGGGCTCGCGTCCGAGACCATGACCACGTTAACCGGCGGGGCTTTTATCGTCGCTATGGCTATTTTGCTCGGCGCCAGCAACGTGCAGCTGGGTCTGATAGCGGCATTACCTACGATGGTGAACGTTTTCCAGCTGATCTCCATCTGGCTGGTCAGGCGTTTCAACAACCGGCGCGGCATCACCGTAATATGCAGCCTGCTGGCGAGGATTCCGCTGGTCTTTATCGGCCTGATGCCGTTGGTGCTCCGAGATGTGGTGACCATCGAGCTGATCATTCCCGTCCTTTTCTTTTATTATCTCTCCGGGGCTGTTGCCGGGGCCAGCTGGAATTCATGGATGAAGGACCTGGTGCCGGAAAAGCAGCTGGGCGCCTTTTTCGCCAAAAGAAGCAGCCTCATGCAGTCGCTGAACGTGGTGCTGAGCCTGCTGCTGGCATTGGGGGTAGACTATGTGCGGCGCGATTTCCCGGCATTCGAGCTGGATGCCTATGGTTATATGTTCATTGTTGCAGGCGTGGCCGGCATTTCCGGAACGCTCATACTGGCAGGCACGCCGGAGCCGAAAAAGATATTGCCGCGGGAGAACCTGTTCGTCATGCTGCGCCGGCCGCTGAAAGACCCGAATTTTGTGCGGCTGCTGGTGTTCAACTCCGCCTGGGTGTTCGCCGTGAATATCGCCTCGCCGTTCTTCACGGTTTTTATGATGAAAAGCATGGGGCTGGGGCTGTCCTTCATTATCGGGCTGAATATCCTCAGCCAGGTGAGCAGCATCTTTACGATCCGGGTATGGGGGCTGTTTGCTGACAGGTATAGCAATAAGACCATCATCGCGATCGGCGCGCCGATCTACATCCTTTGCCTCATAGCCTGGTGTTTTGTGGGTATTTATACACAATTGTGGCCCAACCTTGTGCTGCTGGCGCTTATACATCTGCTGATGGGCTTTGCGAATGCGGGCATCAACCTTTCCCTTACCAATATCGGGCTGAAGCTGGCGCCCACTGCGGATTCCATTATTTACCTTTCCACCAAGAACATTGTTACCGCCGTATTTTCCGCGCTGGCGCCGCTGGCGGGCGGTATGCTGGCGGACTTCTTCACGGGCAGGCACCTGAAGATGGACGCCGAATATGGCGGCCCCAAATGGACGAAAACGCTGCATATCATTGAGCTGCAGGACTGGAACTTCCTGTTCCTTTTCGGCGCATTGCTGGCGCTGATCGCCGTGAACCGGCTGGGACGCGTAAAGGAGACCGGGGAAGTGGAGAAAGACGTGGTAGTGCGTATCATGCGAAGCACGCTGCGCAGCAACCTGAAGGAAAACTTCCTGACAGGCTCCCTCATGAACGGGTACTCCACGATCCGGAATGTTTTCAGGAGGAAGTTTTTCTAAAAGCCGGAGGTATTTTCTTTGAAGTGACTGGCATCACCGCCCCGGTTGATGGCCATCATCCCTCTTCCTGGCGATCAGTCCTAATTTTAACCACACTTCCTAAAAGTGATCAGCATGAGCACAAATGTGAAAATCTTCAATGGAATGGTTCGCGGCAGCGTCGTGGATGGCATCCATATATTCAAGGGAATTCCCTACGCCGCCGCTCCGTTCGGCGCTAACCGGTTTTTGCCGCCCCAGCCAGTTAAACCCTGGGATGGGGTAAGGGAAGCCATCGAATTTGGAGCGGAACCGCCGCAACTGCATCCCGATCCGCAGGCCGCTGCGCTTGCACCGGATCCGGCCGTTCCGGGCGAAGACTGCCTGAACCTCAACATATGGTCACGCGGCCCTGGGGCATCGCGGATGCCGGTTATGGTATGGATACCGGGCGGCATGTTCGAGCTGGGATCAGGGGCGTCTTATAACGGCAGCCGTTTTGCACGCGACGGCGTGGTATGTGTGACGATCAACTACAGGGTAGGCGTGGATGGTTTCCTTTACCTGGGCGAAGGGATTGCGAATCTTGGCCTGCTGGACCAGGTGGCCGCACTTGAATGGGTGAGGGATAATATCGCCGCTTTCGGCGGCGACCCGGACAATGTCACCATCTTCGGCGAATCTGCGGGTGCTATGAGCATTGGCGTTCTGCTTTCCATGCCCGCCGCCAGGGGCCTCTTCCGGCGGGCGATCGCCCAGAGCGGCGCCGCTCACCAGGTGCTTCCGGCCGAAGCCGCCCTGAAGATCGGCCGGCTGTTCGCCGAAAGGCTTGGGGTTGAAGCAAGCCGCGAAGCGATCGCGGCAGTTCCGCTGGACCGCCTGCTTGCAGCTCATGCGGCGCTGAAAGCGGATATCATGCAGCATCCGGACCCTGAACACTGGGGGGCGGAAGTAGTGCTTTCCACTTTGCCGTGGCAGCCCGTGATAGACGGGACTGTTGTTCCCGCACACCCCATCGAACGTATTGCAGCCGGGGCCGCGGCTGGTATAGACCTGATCGTGGGCACGAACACCGACGAATGGCGGCTGTTCCTGGTAGCCAACGGGATGATCGGCAACGTTACCGCCGAGGCTTTATCCGCCGCCCTCGCTTCATATGGCCTGCCCGTAGAGACTGCGCTGAGCATCTACCGCGTCCTGCATCCGGCCGGCGGCCCCGGTGATCTGCTGGCTGCGGTCCAGACGGACTGGTGGATGCGTATTCCCGCTATCCGCCTGGCTGACGCCCACGTCAACAGCCGGTCCGCCACCTATATGTACGAATTCGCATGGCGCTCGCCTGAATTTAATGGGCTTGCCGGCGCATGCCATGCCCTCGAGATCCCTTTCGTTTTTGACACGCTGGGTAAAGAGTTCCAGCCTAT
>CBFHAF010000253.1:0-6833 GCA_965653435.1 uncultured Chitinophaga sp. | reverse complement strand
GCGCCGGGGTACCGCTGGGGTTCTTTCCCCTCCGTGTCTGCCGGGTGGATCCTGACGCAGGAGAATTTCATGCATAATACCGCCAGCTGGCTGTCTTTCCTGAAGCTGCGCGCATCCTGGGGCTCGCTGGGCAACGAAAGGATCGGGAATTACCCGTACCAGGCACTGCTCCGCTTCGAAACCAACTCGCTGTTCTACAGGGGCAATATCGTGCAAAGCGCACAGTCTGCCGCACAGTGGCAATACGCCATCCGCGACATCACCTGGGAAACAACCCGCTCCTGGGATGCCGGCATGGACGTGAATTTTATGGATAACCGCCTGCGCGTTACCGCCGATTATTACCGCAAAACCACGCACGACATGTTGCTGCAGCTGGAGATCCCCGATTATATCGGTTACGATAACCCTTACCAGAACACCGGCAAGATGTTCACCAAAGGATGGGAATTGCAGGCAGGCTGGTACGACAAAAAAGGCGATTTCACCTATAGCGTTTCCGTGAACGTGTCCGACTTCATCACCAAAATGGGCGACCTCGGCGGAACGGAATTCGTAAATGATACGATCAAAACTTACGGCAGCGAATTCAACGAATGGTACGGCTACCGTTCGGATGGCATCTTCCAGACGCAGGAAGAAGTGGACAAAGCGCCCAAGCTCAATGCCAACACAAGGCCCGGGGATATCCGCTACCAGGATATCAGCGGCCCCGCAGGCGTACCGGACGGAAAGATTTCCCCTGAATATGACCGCGTGCTGCTCGGAGGCTCCCTGCCCCGTTACATGTACGGCGCCAATCTCCAGGCCGGTTACAAGAACTGGAACCTCGGTATCGTGCTGCAAGGTGTAGGAAAGCAGAACGTCCGCCTTACGACGGACATCGTGCGGCCGCTGCTGGAAAACTACGGCAACTTCCCCGCCATCCTCGACGGGCAGAGCTGGAGCAAATACAACACGCCCGAGCAGAACCAGAACGCCAAATATCCCCGGTACACCAATACCGCGGCGGGCAACAACTACGCCATGTCCGACTTCTGGCTGATCAACGGCGCCTATTTCCGCCTTAAGAACGTGAACCTGAGCTACAGCCTCCCGAAGCACCTCGTGAACCAGCTGCATATACAGGATGTGCGCATATACGGCACCGTTACCGACCTGTTTTCAGTGCATAATTTCCCGAAAGGATGGGATCCTGAAAACGTTTACCTGGGTTATCCCATCACGGCATCTTACGTGCTGGGCGTATCTGTTAAGTTTTAAACCGTCAACCAATGAAACGAAAAATATTAATCACCTGTATCAGCGCATTCCTGCTGGCCGCCTGCGGAAAACTGGACCTGAACCCGCTTTCCGACGGCTCCAGCGAAACCTGGAATTCCAATGCGGAAGAAATAGAAATGTCCCTCAACGGGCTGTATAAGGACGCATTCTGGCCTACAGATAATGACGACTGGACGGATGATTTCCTTTACCGCGACGTGACCACACCCGTTACCGGCGCCACCATCAACGGGGAGACCGACTTCGTAAAAAACTGGTGGGTGAACACTTACAAGGCGATCGCCCGTGCGAACAACGTGATCTTCAGCATCGGCCGCGCAGAAGGAAAGCTGAGCGCCACGCAGATCTCCCGCTACACGGCGGAGGCGAAGTTCGTCCGCGCCGCCATGTATGCAAGGCTTGTATCCCACTACAACAATATCATCTACACCGAAACCGCGCTGGATATTGAAGAAGCGATGAAACTGAAGCAGGAAGACCGGTCCGTGACCGTTCCGAAGATCTTTGCGGACTTCGACGAAGCAGCATTGAACCTTCCCAAAACATACGGCGCCAGCGAACTGAAACGTGCCACCTCTGGCGCAGCGCTCGCCCTGAAAGCGCGTTTCGCATTGCAGATGGGCGACTACGCCACCGCCGCCACCGCCGCAAAGGCCTGCATCGACCAGAATGTTTACAAGCTGCATCCCGATTTCAGCAGCCTGTTCCTGTCCAAGACCAAAAATTCGGTGGAAACCATTTTCGGCCTGCCGAGATCGGTGGCGCTGAAAGTGACGCTGGGTGATTTGCAGAACTATGTGCCGCGCAACGCGGGCGGATGGGGGGCCAAGAACCCTTCCTGGGACCTGTTGTGCGCATTCCTTTGTAAAGACGGTTTGCCGATAGATGAATCGCCGCTGTACAACCCGCGCAGACCCTTCGACAACCGGGATCCCCGCTGTACGGCTACCATACAGGAATTCCAGAAATCACATCTTGGATACACCTACCAGCCGCACCCCGATTCGCTGAAAGTATGGAAAGATGCCGACCAGAAATACGTGGAAAATAAAGACACCCGCTCTGTAGCGATCTTCGCATCCTACAACGGGCTGGTATGGAAGAAAGGCGTAGACGGCGACTGGCTGCAGAACTCCTGGACAGCTGAGCCGGACAAGATCATTGTGCGTTATGCGGACGTGCTGCTGATGTATGCTGAAGCGAAGATCGAGCAAAACCAGATAGACCAGTCGGTACTGGACGCCATCAACACCGTGCGCGCCCGCGCCTACGGCGTACCTGTGGCCAACACCGCGGAATACCCGGCAGTGACGGTAACAGGCCAGGCGGCCCTGCGCAGTATAGTGCGGATAGAAAGAAGAATGGAGTTTGCCCTCGAAGGTGTCCGTTATATGGACATCATCCGCTGGAAGATCGCGGAGAAGGTGCTGAACACGCCGAACTTCGGATTGCTGGACCCTGCGGACCTGCGCACGAAAGTAGTGCAGCCCGGCCTGTGGTTCTTCCCGCAAACACCGGACATAGACGAGAACGGCTCTGCAAACCTGTTGCCGATGTATAACGCAGGTTTGATCAAGCAGATCGCGTTGAGGAAATTTGACGAGACACGCCAGTATCTCTGGCCTATTCCAACTTCAGAGGTGCTGAGCAGCCACCTCACACAAAACCCGAATTATTGATGATGCGGATGAAAATGATACTGCTGGCGGGCCTGCAACTGGCGGGCCTGTCAGCTTTTGCACAGGCAGATAAATACCCGTCTTACAGCGGTGTGTACCCGCACCTGGCGATGTACAACAACGAAGGAGAATGCGGAACGGGCGCGGTAGTGCCCTGGGCCGGCAAGCTCTGGGTAATCACCTACGGCCCGCACCTGCCGTTCGGCTCGTCGGACAAGCTGTATGAGATCTCTCCCTCGCTGGAGCAGACCGTGCGCCCGGAAAGCATCGGCGGAACGCCCGCCAACCGGATGATCCACAAAGAAAGCAACCAGCTTTTCATTGGCCCCTATGCGATAGACGGCAGCGGTAAAATAAGGGTGATACCCTACGCCGCCATGCAGGGCAGGCATACCGGCAACGCCCGCCACCTTACAGATCCCGCGGGGAAGATCTATTACGCCACCATGGAAGAAGGATTCTATGAAGTGGATGTGAAGACCCTGCAGCCAACGATGCTGTATGAAGACGGGAACAAAAAACCAAAAGAAAAGGACGAAGCCAAAAACTACCACAACGAGCTGCTGCCCGGCGCGCACGGCAAAGGCGTGTACAGCGGCCAGGGCGTGATGGTGTATTCCAACAACGGCGAGCCCGGCTCCAAAGCCCTTAAGCAGTTCGACATAGAGGCAGGTTCACTCTCGGAATGGGATGGAAAGAACTGGAAAGTGGTACGCCGCAACCAGTTCGTGGAGATCACCGGCCCCGGCGGCATCAACGGCAATGCCAATCCCGCAACGGATCCCATCTGGGCTACCGGCTGGGATCATAAGTCCGTACTGCTGGCAGTGCGCGACAAAGGCAGCTGGCACTTCTTCCGCCTGCCGAAGGCCAGCCACAGCTACGACGGCGCCCACGGCTGGAACACCGAATGGCCGCGCATCAGGGATGTGGGAGCACCGGGGAAGCCCGATTACCTCATGACGATGCACGGGCTGTTCTGGCGTTTCCCCGCGAACTTCAGCAGCACACATGCCACCGGCATCCGCCCGCGTTCCGCTTACCTGAAAGTGATCGGCGATTATACCCGCTGGAACAACCAGCTCGTATTCGGCTGCGACGATTCTGCGCAAAAGGAATTCCTCAACAAACGCAAAACAAAAGGCAACATAGAAGGGCCGGGGCAATCCAATTCGAACCTCTGGTTCACTTCATTGAACCTGCCCGACCAGCTGGGCCCCAATACGGCGGAAGGCGCGGTCTGGCTGAATGAGAACGTGAAAGCAGGTGAACCTTCCGAGCCTTTCCTGTTTGCCGGCTGGCCGGTACGCGCCGCATGGATAAAAAATAACGGTGACGCAGATACGAAGTTTACTTTCGAAAGCGGAGCGCAGCAATGGTCTGTGCTGAAAGCAGTAACCGTACCTGCTGGAGAGGCCGCACAGGTGGTGTTTCCTGCCGCCGCACCCGGCGAATGGATCCGCGTAAAAACGGATAAGGACGCCAAAGCCACCGTGCAATTTACCTATGCGCAGAAAGATATCCGTGGAACCGTTCCCGCAAATATTTTCAACGGATTGGTAAAAACTTCCGGCACGCCCGCAAGCGGCGGCCTGCTTTACGGGCTGGGCGCGAACCGCAGGGCATTAGGCCTTGCAACGGAGAACGGTTATTACGAACTGAATGAAAAAATGGAACTGCAGCCGAAAGACGATGCGGCCATGCTCTCATTCATCAAAGAAAAATTCGCCGTACCCAAACAGGCGGTAGCCGTAGAAGCCGCTTCAGTATTGGTCATAGACGATAATGGCAGGCGCTGGCGCCTGCCACTGGGCAATACGGGCTTCACGGGCCTTACAGAACTAGGCGCATTGCGCATTTGCCGCGAAGTGGCTACCGAAAGGGATCTGCTCAACTGCCATGGAACTTTTTATGAATTGCCAGCGGAAAACGCGGACGGTTATGCCAAGATCCGCCCTGTGGCCACGCATAATTTCCGCATCAGCGATTATGCATCTTACCGCGGTTTGCTTATCTTAACGGGATTAGACGCGAGCACGAAAAGTTCGCGCATCATCCGCTCGGCGGACGGCAAAGCAGCTGTTTGGGCTGGCGTGATAGACGATCTCTGGAAGCTGGGTAAACCCACCGGCAAAGGCGGCCCCTGGTCATCCACTGCCGTCAAAGCAGGAGAGCCTTCCGATCCTTACCTGATCGGGTTCTACGACCAGCGAAGCCTGCAGCTCTCACACAAGGCCGGCGCCCCTGTTTCGTTCACGATCGAAATGGACCCGGTAGGCAACGGCGTGTGGATGAAATATAAAACAGTCACAGTAAAACCCGGCCAGACCTTCCTGCACAAATTCCCGGAAGGCGTACAGGCCAGGTGGATACGCTTTACAGGCAACAGCGATTGCGAAGCGACGGCCATGCTTGAATATAAATGATACCTATGCGGTTGTTCATCCTCGTCATATTTTGTTTGATAACCGGCAAAGCTGCCGCAATATCTCCTTCCCCGGCCGATACGCTCCGTACGTACGAGATCAGGGAAGGGGATACGGCTGCTTATACCCTCAATCTTGCATTGGACGCGGACGGCAAACCGAAATATTTTTTCCGGAACATCTTTACGCCGGTATGCAATACCGGCGAATGCCGGCCGGTGCGCATCAACCTGTACTGGGACCTGCTCGGCAATTACCTCCGCTATGATCTTCCCGGCAACGAAGTGCTCACCAAAACCGATCACCGTGATTTTAAGGATGAAGACTACCGCAAGCTGCAGGAGATACTGGCTAAGGAGTCTTCTATTTTAGCGGAATTAAAAATGGAAGACCTCGTGGTGAAAGGCACGGAGAATATTTCCGATTCCGCGAACGTCCGCACCGGCGCTACGTTGAAGACCATCAAAAATGAAGTGATAGAAGGAGCGGTGTTCACCTGTTACACGCTCTGGCATTTTGCGCATGGCGCCACCTCCGCACAGATACAGAAGATAACGGCCTCGCTTGAAACGCCGGCCATGCTGCACAGCTTCCTGCGGAGCAGCAATCACCATTACCAGTATTGGGCCATGGACAAAGTGATGGATGCGGAAGGGAAAGTACAGGCCGGTTATGAGGACGATATTGCCGGTATCATCCAGGGGAAGAACATTTTCACTGCCCGCTACGCGCTGCAAAGAACGCACGCGGATTATTTCCTGCCCTCCAAAAGACAGGCGTGGCTGTGGAGCGTTTACGGGAAAGCCGCTTACCCCCTGCAAATGGCCATTCTCAAAAAGCTGGCAGGTATTGACGTAAATGAAAAGCTCTGCGAAAAGATCGCCGCTTCCGTTACGGACGGCAACCGTGAGCAGCTGCAGGCGAAGCTAAAGGTCCTGACCGCCCGCCCGAAGCTGCCAGGCAAAGCTTTGAAAAGCCTGGCTGCACATCTGTCGCACCCGGACATGGGCGGCGACATCTACCAGGTATTAAAACAGCTGAACCCGGCGGACAAAGCCATTCAGCAGCAATTAACTCAGCACGAAATGAAAAACGAATAATATGGCAAGAACAAAAATCCTGATCCTGCTGCTGTTCTTCTGTACAGCAGCATTCGCCCAGAAACACGTGTATGTTGAGGCGGAATCTTTTTCCGATAAAGGCGGCTGGGTAATAGACCAGCAGTCGTTTGTGACGATCGGCTCTTCGTACCTCATGGCCCATGGCATGGGGCGGCCGGTGAAAGATGCATCCACCACCGTGAAGTTCCCTGCCAAGGGGAAATACCGCATGTGGGTGCGCACTAAGGACTGGGCGCCGTTCCCCACCGGGCCGGGCAAGTTCACGATCAGCATCGACGGCCAGCAGGCCGGGCAGGTAATGGGCGCCAGCGGCAACGATGCCT
>CBFHAF010000252.1:0-6852 GCA_965653435.1 uncultured Chitinophaga sp. | reverse complement strand
ATTCAATCAACATGGCTGAGACTAAAACAACTGTGACTGCAGCTGCTGCCAAAACATCCTCTCATCAGGCCAAGAAGTCTTCCAACTTATTTGCGATCCTGGCTGTGCCCATTTGTATAGCAATCGGGTACATCTTTTACATTTTTGTTCTGGGAAATCCCGCGAATTTCCAAGGCGGCAACCCTGAGAATCACCCGGTTGAAGCAGGTATCGGCAAATGGTTTGGTACTGTACATAAAGGCGGTGCTATCGTGCCTATCCTGATCTCGACCCTGTTGATCTGCCTCACTTTCGTTATCGAGCGCTTCCTGTACCTGGCAAAAGCCAAAGGTAAGTTCAGCGGTTCTGAGCTGGTACGTAAAGTGCAGTATCACCTGGCCAACAAAAATGTTGACGCAGCCCTGTCCGAGTGCGACAAACAGAAAGGTTCTGTAGGTAACGTACTGAAAGCCGGTCTGAAAAAGTACAAGGAAATGATCACCAATACTGAGCTGGACACAGATCAGAAGATCCTGACCATTAAAAATGAGATCGAAGAAACCACTGCGCTGGAACTGCCGATGATGGAAAAGAACCTGGTGTTCCTGTCTACCATCGCTTCCGTAGCTACCCTGCTCGGCCTGTTCGGTACGGTACTCGGGATGATCAAGGCGTTCTCCGCGATGTCTTCCAGCGGTGCACCTGACTCTGCCGCCCTGGCGCTTGGTATCTCTGAAGCGTTGATTAACACCGCTTTAGGTATCGGTACTTCCGCTATCGCGATCATCATGTATAACTACTTCACTACCAATATCGATAGCATCACTTACGCTATTGACGAATCTGGCTTTACTTTGACACAGTCTTTCGCAGCCAACCACAAATAATTTCGTAAATTATAGTGTGGAATCTGCGGGGAATTGAATCTAATTAAGTGAACCAAATAAAAGGAGTAAGATGCCAAAGGTAAAAATGCCCAGGAAAAGCACCCTCATCGACATGACTGCGATGTGTGACGTAGCGTTCCTGCTGCTGACCTTCTTCATGCTGGCTACCAAGTTCAAACCGGACGAACCGGTGGCGGTGGTTACTCCCTCCTCTATCAACACGCAATTACTGCCGGATTCCGACGTGATTTTGCTGACGGTAGACAAGGACGGGAGAGTGTTCTTCAGCATGGACGGTCAGCCGAAAAGAAAACAACTCATTGAGGATCTGAATACCAACTTCAAACTTAACCTCACTCCTGCACAGATCAAGAGTTTCCAGGTGGGTTCCAGCGTTGGTACGGACTTCAAGAATCTGGGCCGTGTTCTTTCCATGAGCGCAGACGAGCGTAAGAACTCCAAGGCTGAAACAGGCATCCCGATGGACTCGACCAACAACGAGCTCGCCATCTGGATCGAATATGCCCGTTCTGCCCAGGGGAACAACAACAAGCTGAAATATTGCATCAAAGCAGACAACGAAACGCCTTACCCGGTGATCAAACGGGTGCTGGATACCTTCAAAGAGAAGAAGATCCAGAAGCTGAACCTGGTGACCAACCTGGAAGCCAAGCCGGCGGGCTCTGCTGCTGCAATATTTGAAGAGCAGCAACAGTAATGATGCTGAACAGTAAACAACATTAACAGACCAAAAAAAAATTTGCTACCATGGCTGAAATGGATACCAGTAGTAAGGGCGGTGGCGGTAAACACGGTGGAACCAAGTCGAAAAAACTTTCTACCCGTGTGGACATGACTCCGATGGTGGATCTCGGGTTTCTCCTGATCACCTTCTTCATGTTGACCACCACCATGTCCAAGCCCAAAACGATGGATCTGATCATGCCCAAGGATACTGAGAAGCAGGAAGAGCAGAACAAGGTGAAGGAAAGCACCGCTCTCACGATTCTCCTTGGCAAGAAGAACCAGGTTTACTACTACGAGGGATTGGCGCAAGACCCCAATGCCTCCAGCAACCCGGACTTCTTTAAAGCAACTTCGTTTGCCAACACCGGCGGCATCCGCGACGTGATCATCAAAAAGCGTGATGAAGTGGCCAGGCTGCGTAACTTTAAAGGCGAGCCCGAAGATGTGGTGGTGATCATCAAAGCAGATGACGGCGCTACATACCAGAACTTTGTAGATTTATTGGATGAAATGGCTATCAATCGTATCCAGCGTTATGCTACGGTGGATATCAGCGACCAGGACAAGCAATGGATCAAATCTACCGAAGCCAGCAACGGCATCCAGTAGATTTATGGAAAAACTAATTTTTTGCATCCATCAATAAACAACTAACAATGGATTCAGCTAAAATCCTTAAGTCCGACTTTCTTGACATCCTGTTTGAAGACAGGAACAAGAACTACGGCGCTTATGAACTTCGCAAGAAGTACGACCAGCGCGTGCGGAACTCCATTCTGGGTACAGCTGCATTGGCCTTGCTCGTCGTTGGTAGCTATCTGATCTATATGAATCTGAGAGGCAACGACGCAGACAAGAACATCAAGCCTGTAATCGAGGATATTAAACTGGAGGACGTGAAGTTGCCGGATGACCCGAAAACTCCGCCTCCCCCGCCTCCGCCGCCCGCACCACCGCCGCCCGTGAAGCCTTCCGTGCAGTTCACGCCGCCGGTGATCAAAAAAGATGAAGAAGTAAAAGCCGAAGAAGAGCTGGTAAAACTCGACGAGATCAAGGACAAAGCCGTTTCTACCAAAACAGTAGAAGGCGATCCCAACGGTATCGATCCGGGGCTTATCAATGATTCTAAAGGTACCGGCGTTGTAGACGCTCCGCCGCCTCCCCCGAAAGAAGAGATCTTCACGTTCGTGGAGCAACCTCCTACCTTCCCCGGTGGTGACGAAGCGCTTAACAAGTTCCTGAGCAATAACATCCGTTATCCGCATCTGGCAACTGAAAACGGTATCTCCGGTACAGTGTTCGTATCTTTCGTTGTTGACTCCGAAGGCAACATCAAAGACGTGAAAACTGTAGGCGCACCCAAAGGTGGCGGTCTTGAAGAAGAAGCCATCCGCGTGGTGAAGAAAATGCCGAAATGGAAACCGGGTAAACAGAACGGACGCCAGGTATCTGTGCAGTTCAACCTGCCGATCCGCTTTACCCTCCAAGAGTAGTATTTAGTCTCAAGCTAGTATGAAATATAAGTTCCCCCGGCCGTTCGCCGGGGGAATTTTTTTTTAATTAATTTCGGCGTATGATAGGAAAGTTAGGCGGTCATGACGATACCATCGTTGCCATCGCTACAGCCCCCGGAGTAGGCGCCATAGCCGTGATAAGGCTCAGCGGCGCAGCGGCCATTACCATTACGGATAAGTTATTCCCTTCCAGGGACCTGGCGGCACAGCCCAGCCATACCCTGCATTTCGGGGGGCTGCATTTCCAGGGCCGGGTGATAGACGAAGTAGTGGTAAGCCTTTACCGCGCCCCGCGTTCCTACACCGGCGAAGAGGTTGTGGAAATATCCTGTCATGGCTCTCCTTACATCCAGCAGCAGATCGTGGAAGCCTGCATCGCCTCCGGCGCCCGCCTTGCCCGGCCCGGCGAGTTCACCCAGCGCGCTTTCCTCAACGGCAAGCTGGACCTTACCCAGGCAGAATCTGTGGCCGATCTCATTGCCAGCAATACCGCCGCAAGCCATCAAACCGCCCTCCAGCAAATGCGCGGCGGATTTTCCCGCGAGCTGCAAGCCCTGCGCGAACAGCTGATCCGGTTCTCAGCGCTCATAGAGCTGGAGCTGGACTTCAGCCAGGAAGACGTGGAGTTTGCCGACCGCACTGCCCTCTACGCCCTGGTGAACGAAGCGCTCACCGAAGTGGAGAAACTGGTCACTTCTTTCAAGGTCGGCAACGTCATCAAAAACGGCGTCAACACCGCTATCATCGGCCGACCTAATGCCGGTAAGTCCACGCTGCTCAATACACTACTGAACGAAAACAGGGCCATCGTAAGCGACATCGCCGGCACCACGCGCGATACCATCGAGGAAGTGCTCAACATCGGCGGCATACTTTTCAGGCTGATAGATACCGCCGGCATCCGCGAAAGCACGGACACCATCGAAAGCATCGGCGTGCAGAAGTCCCTCGAAAAAATGCGCGAAGCCGGCATCGTGATCTACCTCTTCGACGTAGCCGAGCTCTCGGTAGACGAGCTCCTCGCCCAGGTGCATGCCTTCGACAACGAGGGAATATCCTACCTGCTGGTCGGCAATAAAACGGATGTGCTGGGGGCCGAAGAAGCCCGCGCAAAATTCGCAATGATACCCGGCATCATTTTTATTTCCGCCCGCGACCATGCACAGATCGGCACCCTCAAAGACCAGCTCGTATACCAGGTAATGGGCGGCGCCGTGAACACGGAAAATACCATCATCACCAATGTGCGCCACTATTCCGCCCTCCAGGAAGTATACAGCTCCTTACGCGATGTAAAAGGCGGTATGGATGCAGGTTTACCCGGCGACCTGCTGGCGCTGGACATACGCAGGTGTTTGCATTATTTAGCGGATATCGCAGGTGAGGTGACGAATGAGGATAGGTTGGATTTTATTTTTTCGAAGTTTTGTATCGGGAAGTAGACGCTTGTTTTTAATTGCTTTAATTTTTCTTTATTTATCTAACGTAATGTATACCAGTAGGGCAATCCAGCGGATTGTCCTTTTTTGTTCCCGTTTTATTTTGCTCGTGTTTTGAAAAGGCTTAGTATTGTTTTGAGATGAAACAGTACAAAACGTGATGGGGAGATAAGGAGAGGTTGTCAGTTTATGGCAGTAATTGACGGTTATTGACACTTCGCGTCTTTCCGGGTCAGTTTTGGGCATTTCGAACACTTAACTTTTTGTCCATGAGCAGCAACCAACGGATCAAGAAAGTCTGTGAGCATTGCAACGAGATCTTCATCGCGCAGAAAGCGACGACGAAGTATTGTTCGTTGGTGTGTGCGCAGCGGAATTACAAGTTGCGGGAGAAGAAGGAGCGTTTGCGGAAGGCGGAGGCTCCGGCAGTTGTAGTCAGTCCGCCGTCTGTTGAAAAGATAGGCCCGGTGAAGGCGGAGGTTCCAGCCGGAATGGGAGATTTGATTACTATCCAGCAACTGGCCCAGGTCACGAACCTCAGTGAGCGGACGCTTTTCCGGTTGATTAAAGACCCCGAGTTCCCCAAGATCAGGATCGGGCGGAATCTACTGTTTCATCGGGAAACAGTTATCCAATTCATCGTTCGTAAATACAGTACGGTATGAGAGGGAAATTAAGATCGACGGAACTGAAGAGCGGGCGGCTCAGCCTGTACATCGATTACTTTCCTGCCGTGTGGAACCCGCAGAAGAAGGTGTATACGCGGCGCGAGAAGCTGGGCCTTTACCTGTACAAGAATCCGGTGACTTCCTTGCAGAAGAAGGAAAACAGCCTTTGCATGGAGATCGCGGAGAAAATCTATCTCAAACGGATGAATGCGCTGATGCTGGAGGCGAACGGGCTTTTCAACCAGGACGCGCTGGAGGCTGATTTCTACACTTACGCGCTCAATTTCATCCGGGCTAAGCAACGCGAAAAGGTTGATACTACGCACTATGAAACCGGCATCAAATACCTCAAGAAGTTTGTAGGCGATCATTTCCGCTTCCGCCACATTGACGAAGAATTTCTCAAGAAGTTCAAGACCTTTCTCCTTTCAACGACTTCGCTGAAATCGGAGAAGGTCAAACTCAATCAGAACTCAGCTGCGTCTTACTATGATAAGTTCGCGTTGATCGTGCAGACCGCTTTCCGTGATAAATATTTACAGGAGGATTATACGCTCCGGGTACCGCGTATCAGCAACGTCGATTCTCCGCGTGAGATCATTGATGACGAGGAATTGCAACTCCTGCTGGATAACCCATGTGAAGATGAGCTAGTTTATCGTTCCTCCCTGTTCGCGTTGATGACTGGGTTCCGGTTTAGTGCTTTGAGAATTCTCAAATGGGGCGACCTCCACTATTCCAACGGGCAAGAAGCCTGGTACTTCCATATCATCGATCCCAAACCGGAACGGTCGTTCAAGCATTATGTGAGCCAGCAGGCGGTGGATTTGCTGGGGCCGCGTGGGGAGAAGGGGGCGCTCGTCTTTCCCGACCTGAACTATAGCCGCACTCGCACAAAATTGAAAGAGTGGTTCATGAGCGTGGGGATGAAGGATAAGGCCAAGTTCCACAACTGGCGGCATAAATACGCCACCAGCCTGATCGAGAAGGGTGAGGATATTTACGTCGTGAGCAAGATGCTCAACCATAAGCACGTCAAGACTACGCAGATTTATGCGCAGGTGCCCGACTCGAACCGGGTAAAGGCGGCGATGAAGCTCAACTATAACCTTAAACCGAAGCCGAATGATAGCGCAGACATTGGAACAGCGGATTGAAAACATGGAAGCGGACATCCGGGAAATGAAGGCCATGCTGGCTGAATTGGTAGATGTCGCTCGTGGGACGGGACAGCCGCCGCAGGAAGAACATATTATGTCTGCCCGGGAGGTTGCGGACTTCCTCCGGATCGATGTAAATCTCGTATATAGTAAGTGCTCCCGTGGAGAACTGCCCTACTCCAAACTCGGAAAGCATTACAAATTCCGCAAGTCCGATATTCTGGACTGCATGAAACAGTACGACAAAGGCAGCGGAATTTCCGTTGATGACTATGTGACCCGCTACCTCCAGGACAACCAGCTCCGCGGTTAACCCTACGGCCGTTTGCCCCTGACGGCCGATTTTCGTATATTCATACATCATATCCCCCGAAAAACCTTGCACCATGACCCACCTCGATGATGTAAAGGATGTGCCGGTCTATGTGCGTATGAAGGAAACCAACGCATTTATCAGG
>CBFHAF010000251.1:0-6878 GCA_965653435.1 uncultured Chitinophaga sp. | reverse complement strand
AATGGCAATGCATTCCGCAATCACTCTTTCCGCTATGGCAAGGGCCGCCGCATCGCGGTGGAATATGCCGTTGTCGGTTTCCAGCAGCGGGCAGATGGAATTGAATACGCTGTTGATGATCGCTTTTTTCCAGATAATGGGCTGGATGTTATCTTCTGCCCTGAAACGGAAACCCTCGGTGTCCAGCTGTTTTACTACGGCATCTGTTGTGGTGTTGCTGGTGCTGATGGCCCCGATGGGAGAAACGGCGACCGGTTTAAAGCTGACGCTGTTGTCCGCCGTGAGCTGGCTGGTCACGAACAGCACGCAGCGGTAGATCTCGGGAAACCCGCTGTCCGCAAACACCTGCTCGATGCCCAGCCCGTTCTGCAGGATCACGATGGGAGAGTGGCCGGTCCTGCCTTTCAGCCGGTTTGCCAGCTCCGCATTGCCATACGATTTGTTGGTGAGCACAATAATGCCGTCCAGCTTGTCGAAATGACTGATGGTGCTTATTTCCACTGCGGCCTCCTGCACTGCGCCTTCACGCAGCACCCGTATCGTTTCTGTATGCGCAGGCTGCCGGTCCACGCTGCCCCGCAGCAGCACGGCTTTTTTGTGGTTCCCCGCCAGGGCCGCCGCCAGCGCTTTGCCAACAGCCCCTGCTCCAATGATGTAAATGATATTTTTCATTTTATACGTTTGTCGTTTTGCTGCCTCACATGCATGAAGCATGAAAGCCGCTCTCCGGAATCCCGGATCCAAAGTTTTGTTGAATGGTAATGTGATTGAAGCAGAGGAAGTATCAGCAGATAGCCCGGCCGTAGTGTATGGTCCGGGGCTTGAATTTTCAAATATACGTATTCGCCGTTCATTTTTATTTGATCCGGCAACAGGGCTTTTTTGCAATGAGATCTTATAGCGCCTTCCGGTGCGCAAGAATGGACGTTTTTCGGCGGAAGTATGCATGTATGCTTATTTTTCAACATACCTTGGCCCGCTGCCACAGCGGGTTTGCGCCGGTACTAATACGGGATTAACCCGAAGTACGGTCGAAGGGCCGTTGGGCGGAAACCGGGGAACAGATGGGGAAGAGGTGGAGATGTGGTGGAGATGAGGTGGACTTGATCAGGGGTTAAATAGCATCAGCTCCGCCTGCCTGAAGCATATTTTTCACTTAACTCATTGTAAATCAGATTTATGTTCAATATACCTCCTGGCACCTGGAATTTTAGGCCGGGATATCCCGGATTTCGCAGATCCGCAATAAACACGCATATTTGAGTACTATGAAAATCATGATCACCCCGGAAGCGCCCGAAGACAAATCCCCTGTTTATTCCCTGAACGCCGCCGCATTTGGCCAGGAGAACGAAAGCAAGCTGATAGACCTGCTGAGGGCCAGTGAACATTTTATACCGGAGCTCAGCCTGGTAGCACGTTCGGAGAGCGGCGCGGTAGGGCACATCCTGTTTACAAAACTGAAGATCGAGGGGCCTGACGGTGCGGCGTACGATACGCTGGCATTGGCGCCCGTGGCGGTTTTACCGTCGCTGCAGCACCTGGGCATCGGTTCCCAGCTGGTGCGCGAGGGATTGAAACGCGCAGCGGAACTGGGTTATAGCTCCGTGATCGTGCTGGGCCACGCGGAATATTATCCCAGGTTCGGTTTCGAACCTGCTTCGAAGTGGGGCATCCGCACGGGTTACGATGTGCCCGATGAAGTGTTCATGGCGGTAGAGCTGAAGCCCGGCGCACTGGCAGGAAAGGCAGGCCTGGCGGCGTACCCGGAAGAATTTGGCAAGGTATAATCCGGCCTGTTACTCCGGTTTGATCCCGAAAGAAGCGGCCCGCTCAAACTTCGCGCCCCGTTTGATGCCCGTGAGCCTGCCCAGCGCATTCAGCGAATCGATCCTGTAAGCGTATTTGTATTGCACCCACACGCAGCTCCTGCGTACATACAGCGAATCATCGTCCGAAAAAGAGACGTTCCCCGCCTGGTAATAACGCGCATCATATTTCATATCCGCCGGGAATTTGCGGCCCATGAAGATATGCACCGTCCCCAGGTCCGCCGGCATCTTCACCCTGAAACGGTCCAGCGAATCCGTCCACCGCAGGATGTAACGGTAAGGCCCCGCGGTATCTGCCAGCGTATAGGTGAGCAGGTTCATTTGCTCCAGCGAATCCAGCAGGGGCTCTATTGCGCGGCTGCCGGCGGTAAGCAGCGAGTCCGGAACGCTGATGACGGTATAGGGCAGGGGGCTGTCGTACCCGCGGATGGCGGTTTTGGCTTCTTCGCCAAGCAGCTGGTATTCTTTGCAGTCAGGAAGGTTGCAGGCATTCAGGGTTGCGGCCGTCAGCAAGGCGCAGCAAACGATTCTCATCATTCAGGGTATGGTTTGGGATTAAAAAGATACGACTATTTTATAACCCCTGCTCAATGCATACAAGTTTGCCATCCATGGATGAGGCCAATACAAGGTTCCCGCCAACAGGCTGAACGGTATTGACGAGGCAGTTGGAGAATTTATGTTTCCACACCAGCCGCCCGTCTGTTGCGCTGAGCGCGTAAATCACGCCGGACTGCCCGGCTGCGTAAAGTACATTGCCTCTTTCATTCACCGGGCTGGGGCAGATCTCGTAACCCATTTCCACGGGCGACTTCCACAGCAATTCCCTTTGCCCGCTCCGCGCGTTCAGCGCAATGATATTGCCCTGCATGGTCTTGGCGTAGATCCGCAGGCTGTCTGCAGATATGCCCATAGATTCGCGCACGGAGTTGAGCGAATCCCTGTAACGCCATATTTCTTTGCCGTTCTCGGTGTCCAGCACGGTCATGTATTTATCGGGGGATACGATCCAGGCTTTTCCCCCGTATGCTACCGGCCACACGGCGGCCGGGGAGAACATGCGGTTGCTGGCGCCGTTGCTCCAGGTCCATGCTTCGCGGCCGGTGGATGCGTCCAGCGCGTAAAACTGATTGCCCCAGGAGCCAAAGAGCACTTTACCCTGGTATACGAAGGGTTTGGTTTCGACGAAGCCTTTCACGCCGCTGTAATCCCATTGCTGCCGGCCGGAGGGAATATCCCAGGCGCGGCAATGCCCGTCGGACCCTGCTACGATGGCCAGCTGGCCGTACAGCGCCGCGGAAGAAACGATGGCTTTACCGGTCTGTTGTTTCCAGGCCAGCTTGCCGTTCTTCAGCTGCAGGCAATACACGAAACCGTCTGTGCAGGGCACCACCACGTACCGGTCGTATACGAGCGGGGTGGCGTATATTTTCCCGCCTGCCGCAAATTTCCAGCGGGGCTTGCCGGTCTGCAGGTCTGCCGCTTTGATGCCGCCATTGGTATTGGTATAGATCACCATGCCGTCTGCCACGGCCACGGCGCTGCCCATGTCGCCGGCTTCCTGTATGGTCCATTTTACTTTTACGGAAGGGAAGGAATCGTTCATAGCGTAAGAGGGGCGCGGCGGGTTCTGTGTCCAGGCATGCCCTTCCAGCGCTACGGTATGCCAGGCCGGAAGCGTTTCCGCCCCGGGCCTGCGCTCGTTGAACGTGATGGCGCTGCCGGATACGCTTACGATATTATATCCACCTATGGCTGCTTTGGCGCGGAGGTTGGAACGGCACATTACGCCGGGAATCCCTTCCCAGCTGAAGGCTTTATTGGCATGGCCGTGGCCGCAGATCATGGCTTTCACGTTGTGGCCGCGCAGGCGGTCCAGCACGTCGTACCAGTTGTTCAGCCCCTCGTCCTGCGGGTAGTGGTTGATGTAGATGAGCGGCTGCTTGTTCTTTTGTTTTTTCAATTGCCCGTCCAGCCAAACGATGTTTTCCCTGGGCACCTGGCCCGGGCCCATGCGCATGTTGGGGCCGCAGTTGGTGCCGATGAAGCGGTATCCTTTGTGCTCGAAGCTGAAGGTTTCGCTGCCGAACACGGTGCGGAAGGAATTGCAGCCGCTTTCGGACCACTTGGTGTCGTGGTTGCCGGGAATGATATACCAGGGTTTGCTGAGCCGGCTGATGATGTTTTTGGCGAGCTGCAGCTCTTCGTCGGACCCGAACTCGGTCACGTCGCCGGAGAATATGACGAACTCCACCTGTGGCTGCAGGTTGATGTCGTTAACGGTCCTTTCAAGGTCTTCCTGCGCGGTCTGAACGCCTATATGCGTGTCCGTTACCAATGCAAAACGGAACAGGGTATCCTGTGCATGGCCATGCAGGGCGGGGAGAACGGCGATAACGAAGAGGAGCAGCTTTTTCATATGCTCAAGATACCGGTTAGAATCCGGAAATAAAATGCCGGGAAGGATAACGGCAATGCGGAAGGTGATTGTCTGCAACGCTGCTTACAGCTTTTTCAGGATCGCCTGGTAGAGGAAGAACCAGGCGAAGAAAAGAATGGTAAGGGGGTGCCAGAACCTGCCTGAATCAAACACCGCCGCCACAGCACATATGCCCAGTGTCAGGGATGCCGGCAAAAGCAGGTTGGTGTACATGTTGCTTTTGCTGGCGGGCAGCCTTACGCTTAACGGTACCATCAGCAGGATACCCGTGATATAAACGGCCAGCGCTCCCGGTTCACGGGTGGCCAGGTAATAGATGAGGCCGGCAATGGCACCCAGCAGGCTGGCCCCTACGCGGCTGGATGTTGCGACGTCTCTTTTGCTCAGCAGGTGCCTCCCTGTTCTGTTCAGGCGCAGAACGAGATTGCCTAAAGGAACGATATAGTACGGAAGGAACAGCGCGGCAAAAAATGTAAATCCTGTCAGAAACGCGTAGGGGATAAAGGCAGGGAAAAAGTAGCCGGCGAAACAGGCTGCGATAATGGCCGTCAGCACAATCTGGACTATCGTTTGGATCTTTTCCGTCATGGAATGGATGGGGCCGGATACAAGCCCCATCGTTTTGCGGTACAGCCAATGCTGCCCTTTCATAGCTTCTCTTAAACCCAGTTGGGCGTAAGCATTGAGCGGATCCAGCCGGAGGGCTTCGGCGAAGGACGAAACGGCGTTTCCGGGTTGACCGTTTTCCACTTGCATCCATCCCTGTGTTGCGTGATTATACGGGTTCTCCGGCGCAATACTGAAGGCGGCCCGGATATCCCTCTCCGCTTCAGATGAGCGGCCAAGCCTGCTCAGTGCCCGGCACCTGGCATTTAGCGCAGGTACGTTTTCAGGGTTTAGCGCTAATGCCTTATCGGCCAGTTGAAGGCAGCCTTCCATTTTTTCCTCCGTGTTGTCGCCAGTGCTCCGCAACACCGCCAGCGAGGCGAAATAATCTGCGGAATGCGGGTTTATCCGGAGGGCTTCGAGGAAGTCCTCTTCTGCCTCTTTTAATTGTTCCATTGCCAGCCTGATGCGGCCGCACCGGTAAAACAAGCGGTCGTCCGAGGGGCTGAGGCCAATGGCCTGGCGGATCATTTCAAGGGCGGCGGCATGCTCTGATAGCTGCAGTTTTACTTCAGCAAAAATGTATAAAATTCTTGTATTCAGTGGGTCTTGTTCCAGCAGTGCAGCGAGGATGGTTTGCGCGTCCCTGTAGCGCCGTATGCGCATCAGCGTTAGTGCCTGCCGGATTTGATCTTCCATGATGACGCTCACTTATAATCCTCCCTCACAGGGCTGAAGGAATCGATCAGCCGGCAATCCGTTACGGCATAAGCGCCATGCGGCACATTGGAGGGGATCAGCAGCACGTCGTGCTCCCGGAGGGTATGTTTCACGCCGTCCAGCTCCATTTCGAGCGTGCCGGAGATCACGTAAGACATCTGCTCGTGCTCATGCCGGTGCACCGGTACTGTGGAGCCGGCTTTGGCTTCCCAGTAGCCGAGGGTATGTTTTTCGCCGTGCAGGAAGCGGCCTGTAAAGCCCGGCACCACTTCACGGGCGGGCAGGTCCTGGAATGATTGCGGGTTCATCGGTTGTTCTGTTTGATAGACATATAATTCACCACCCATTGGAATATGATGATGCCAACTACGTAGATGCCTGCAAAGATGTTGTAGGTCTGGCTCATGAACGCCAGGGCAATACCCAGCACGCCGGCTGCACCCAGCCCGATGGTATAGATATTCATCATGCGCGGGTTGCGCGAAGGCAGCAGCCTTACGCTCAGCGGTATCATCATGGTGATGCCCACTACAGCCACCAGTATCCATGGTTCCAGGCCGGTAAGCAGGTAGGCGGCCACTCCCGTTATCCCAACTAACAAGCTGATAGCCACATGATTGGAGGCGGCTATTTCATTTTCATCAAGCAGGTGTTTGCCATACGGATTAAAACGGAGGAACAGGTTGCTCAGGGGTGTGATGATCCAGGTGGAAAAGGCGAACACGGCCAGCAGGATGACCACGGGCATCACATAAGGCTGCAACGCGGGGTTGTGGTTGGCGAGATAGTTCAGGCCCCTGGTGGCTGCGTACAGGCCCAGTATCACGCCCCATTGGTATTTGGCGGTAAGGTTGCCCATAAAAAAAGCGAAGCGTAGGAAGATCCGGTACACCCAGTACTTTGCTTTCAGTGCTTCCATCATGCCGGCCTGCGCGAGCTGCAGGTTAGGGTCTATGCGGAGCGCTTCGCGGAAATGTTTGAGCGCGTCTTTGGGAGAGCCTTTTTCCAGCAGGCCCCAGCCGTAGTTGGCATGGGTGTAAGCATTGTCCGGGTCGTGGCGGAAAGCGCCTTCTATGCCGGCAAAGGATTCTTCCTTGCGGTTGAGCTTCAGCAGCGCAGTGCTGCGGGCATTGAGCGCGTAGATGTTCTCCGGGTCTATTTCAAGCGCCTGTTCGGATAGCTGCAGCGCCTGTTCAAAGCGTTTGCGGCTGTTCTGCATCATGGCATACAGCGCGAAATAATCGGCGTCGTAAGGATCGAAGGCGATGGCGCGGTCGAGG
>CBFHAF010000250.1:0-6879 GCA_965653435.1 uncultured Chitinophaga sp. | reverse complement strand
TCGAACCGGGAAAATTCCTGGTGAGCCAGTGCGGTTATTTCGTGGTGAAAGCCAATGTGATCAAACAAACGACGGCAACGGTATTTGTAGGGGTGAACTCCGGCTTCAACCACCTCATCCGCCCCATGTTCTACGATTCTTTCCACCTGATCAAGAATATTTCCAACCCGAAAGGAACGGACAGGATCTACACCGTGGTGGGGAACATCTGCGAAACGGATACTTTCGGCTGGGACCGCAAGATCAACGAGGTACGTGAAGGCGATTATCTCGTGTTCTATAATGCCGGGGCTTACGGCTTCGAGATGTCGAGCAATTTTAACAGCCGCCTGAAACCCGCCGAGGTGCTGGTGAAAGACGGTAAAGCGCACCTGATCCGCAAGCGGGATACGATAGACGACCTGCTGAAGAACCAGGTGGAAATACCGATGTAATCATGGACAGGCTGATGGAATCGCTCCGGGAGCAAGGCTACACCGAATATGCCCGTTTCAGCTTCAGCGAGATGCTTGTTCCTTTGCAGCAGGGGCTGAAATCCGGCAACGTTTACGCTGTTACCTTCTTCATTTTCATATTATTGGGCTTTGGAGGCATTGGCGCTTTCATAGCCCATGTTCTTTTAACAGGCAGCCTCAGCGGCCAGCGGCTTACGGACTGGCTGCTGCGGGGCATACCTGCCACGCTGCTGCTGGTGCCGCTGCACGAGCTGATCCACGGATGGATGTTCCGCTGGTACGGCGCAAAGGACGTCCGGTACGGGGTGGTCTGGAAAAAACTGATGTTCTATGCCGTGGCGCATGGTTTTGCCGTGAATTACAAGCAGTTCCGCGTGATTGCACTGGCCCCTTTCGTCGTCATTTCCCTGTTGCTGACCGCCGCTTTCCTCCTGGTAAGCAGCGTGTCCCTGAAGGCGCTTTTATTGGGCATCCTGGTGTTCCATACGCTCTGCTGCGCGGGCGATTTCGGGCTCTGCGCCTACTTCTGCCGGCTCCGCCACCGCCAGCCCCTCAGCTTCGACGATGCGGACCAGAACATCACCTATTTTTACACGCTCCCCGGTTTGGAATCGGAAAACCCGTAACTTTGCAGGACTATCCCACGCAACCAATTCTGTTTTCCTGCACACTGTGACTGTAAGCACTAAGGATTTATGTATTGCATATGAAAATACTCACAGCACACCCCGGCTTATTTAAGGACAACCACCTGATCGATAGTCACATCTCGTTTGTGCCTTTCGTACGGTTTATGAAGGATAAGGCTGAACAAGCCCAGGGTGCAAGAGCCGCTTATTTTAAAGAGATCGTCCGCCACTTCGAGAGCAATCCCGAGTTGCAGCAGCCACTCCGCGAAGACACCGATATCTCCAAATACCAGGAATACCTGGACCTGATCACCGCTACCGTTTTCCCCATCACCATGGACGACGACCGGGATATTTACGGCATCGGCGTGCCCTTCCGCTTCGCGATATTCTATTACTCAGACCGGTTCCGGCAGATATTCTCCGAAGACGGCAAAGAGCTGATGGCCGTGCCTAAAGGCATTTCCGTGGATAAAGTGCGGAGGGACAAACTGTACTGGCTGTACAAAATGATCCTCGAACGCTGGTACAACATGACCATCAACTACGACCAGGAGCTGATCCATCACATCGTGAACCCGGAAACAGGCCTCTCCAAATACATCAAAGTGCATATAGACCCACGCTTTACCGACGTAAAGCTCGTGGGCGAACTGCCGAAGCTGGAGTGCGGGGAGATCTGCGCGGGAGATTTCAAGTTCCAGGACATTACCGAGCTGGAAAGGCTGGTGCCGCTGAAGAACTTCCAGCTGGAAGGCTTTGTGATCTGGACCATCCAGGATGTGACGAGAGACCATGTGGTGAACGGCATGAAGAACCTGGTGCTCAACATCCGGAAAGACAACGAGCTGAAAACATATACCCAGGCCAGGGAATACCTGAAAACGCTCACCGGCCGCAGCGACCTGAACATCCATCTTGTTCCGTTCCTGAAGGTGAACAACAAAAGCGTGCTGGAAACCACCTACGTGACGCAGAGCATCATTTTTTCCAGCGCCCGTAACGATGGTGAAAGGCAAACCATCAACGAACAGCTGCAGGAATTTCTGGCCAACAACCCGCAGCCGCTTGTGCTGACGGATGTGAACCGGCAAACGGTGGACCTGTATCCTTTCCTGAAATACCTGCCGCTGCATGGTGTAAAAAGTTTCCTCCTGTTTCCCATCCAGCATGAGAACAACCTGCTTGGCATGCTCGAAATAGCCTCTACCGGCGATGAAGCGGTGGATTGGGAAATACTCGGGCAGCTGCAGCCTACTTACGCCGTGGGCTCGCTGCTGCTGCGCAGGAGCGTGGAACTGGCGAACGAGCGCATCAATGAAGTGATCAAAGAACAATTTACTGCGCTTCAGCCCGCCGTGGAATGGAAGTTTACCGATGCAGCCTGGGAATACCTGCACACGCCCAAGGCGCAGCAGAAGGATATCGGTAACATCCTTTTCGAAGATGTATACCCGCTGTATGGCGCGGTGGATATCCGCAACTCTTCCGTAGAGCGGGGTTCCGCCATCCGGGACGACCTCAAGGAGCAATTGCAGCTCATCCAGCAAACGTTCAAACGCATCAACGGCGACCTGCACCTTCCGCTGCTGGAGGAATTGCAGTTCAAGAACAACCGCATGCTCAACAGCATGCACGATACGCTGTTTGCGGAAGATGAAGTGAAGATCAACGAATTCCTGGACCACGAGATAGCCCCTACCTTCAGGCACCTCTACGAAAGCGAGGAAGAGCTGAAACCTTTGCTGAACCAGTATTTCGAGAAAATAGACAAAGCCACCGGCCACGTATACCACCACCGCAGGGAATATGAAGAAAGCCTGCGCGACATCAATATGGCCATCAACCAATACCTCGAAAAGGAAAAGGACGAGCTGCAGCGCTCATACCCCTGTTACTTCGAGAAGTACCGTACAGACGGGGTGGAGTATAACATCTATATCGGGCAGAGCATTGCGCCGGAGCGGAAGTTCGACAGGCTGTACCTGCGCAACCTGCGCCTGTGGCAGATTTCGTCCATGGCGGCGATAGCGAAGATCACGCATGAGCTGGAACCGAAGCTGAAGCTGCCTTTACAAACCACCCAGCTGATCCTGGCGCACAGCAACCCGATCGCTATCAGTTTCCGGAAAGACGAAAGGCGGTTTGATGTGGAAGGCGCGTACAATATCCGTTACGAGATCATGAAGAAACGGATAGACAAAGTGCGCATCCGGAATACGAATGAAAGGCTTACCCAGCCCGGGAAAATCGCGATCGTGTATTCATATGCCCGCGAGGCGGACGAATACCGCAAATACATCGAGTTCCTGCAGAACAAGGACGTGCTGCTGCCGGAGGTTGAGATGCTGGACCTGGAAGAGGTGCAGGGCATCAGCGGCCTGAAGGCCATCCGTTTGACCGTGAACCTGCCTAAAATTTAAACCCGAACGTTACATAAGGCAAAGTATCCTCGTTGGAGTGGCCGACTACCGCCGTGATCACGAACATGTTCACGGGAGAGAAGTAGAGCCCTCCGCCGAAGCCGTTGTGCCACTGGCCGGAGCTTTCCCCTTTCTGCCAGACCCTTCCCACGTCGTTGAATGCGATCATCCCCACAGAGCCCGGGAGGATATATGAAGTGAAATCAAATAACTTGATGCGGAGTTCCATGTTGTTATAAAATATACCGGTGCCGGTGAAACGGTTGTTCCTGAAGCCGCGCAGGTTGGCCGTTCCGCCGAGGGAGAGCGCCTGGTAGAATTCGGGCTTGCCCCAGGTGTAACCGCCGCCTATGCGCGCAACCAGCACTACGCTGGGCGGGAGGCCGAGGGAAGCGTAAATGCTCATGTCCGACCGTGCCTGGAAGAAGTCGTTGCTGAAGGAAGTGAGGCCTTTGTTGCCGGTCAGGGTCGTGTTCCAGAGCAGGCCGCGGGTGGCCACGATATCGTTGTCGCGGGTATCTATATTGAAGGTTCCGCGCAGCCCGGCGAAATATTTGTTCTTGAACAACGATGCGGAATCCATGCCATGGGCATCGTAATTGGTAAGGAAGCGGCCCTCGTTATCTTCCTGCTCGATCGTTACCGCAGTGAGCGAGGGGCCTATGCCGAAGCTGATGTTCTGCGCAAGGTTGGTGCGCAGGATGCCTTCCACGGAATACAGGTTAAAGCGGCTGCGGTAATAACGTATGGGCGGGTCCGTTATATCCTTGTCGTACACCGTTTCGTTCCCGAACCCGAAGAAGTTGGCCGTGTTATGCGGCGCTTTTGCAATGCCGTACAACAGCAGGTCGGTATGGCCGATCACATCGTTGAACTGCCCTTCGTATTTGAACTGGAACGCTTCCGTGGCTACGGCATGCACGCCGGTGAAGGTATGTTTCACGGCAAAGGAATCTTTCCTGAATCCCTGCCCGATGTACTGCACGCCAAGGCCGATCAGCAGTCCATCGTCCAGGTTATAGCCGCCGGCAACGAGGGGCATGAGCCTGTTGTATTTAAATGCGAAGCGGTTGTAGCGGATTACTTTCGGATCTGTGGAGAGCTTCAGCTTTTCGCGGCGGGTAACGGCGAAGCTGTCTTCCTTTCCTTTAAGATCGTATATGAGCACGCGCTTGCCGCCGCCGGCAGTACTGCTGTCTATATAAGTATCCTTGTTCCTGCCGCCGATGAGGCGGATGCGGATGGGCGATTTATCATCGCCGCGCATGAGGAACCGGTCTTCACCGCCAAGGCCGTACACGGCCACTTCTTTGGTATGGGCGGGGTTGAAGGTACGGTCATAGAGTGTTTGCTCCAGCTCACCTTTTTTACTGATCTTCTGAGAAGTGATCTGCACCTGGCCGCCCGGCAGGCGGTTCACGGTAAACAGCTCATTCTTCTGAGAGCCCGTCACATCCACGGTTCTGGCGAGGAAGCGGTAGTATTTCATCGCTTCTTTTTCCATGATGGCCCTTCTGGCGATCAGGGTGCTCACCATCATATCTTCCGTTTGTTTGCGGATGGTATCGGGGAATTGTGCGGCGGCCACGCGGATCACGCTGTCTGTCATGAGCTCTACGAGCGCTTTTGATTTTTCTTTCCACACTTCTTCTCCCAGGCCGCTCAAAAAGTTGCGGTCAAAAAAACGGGTGTTGAACGCGATGCCGGGCACCCAGGGGATTTTTTTGCGGAAGCCCTGGATGTAGGGGAGCAGCCAGGGGCGGCTCATCATACGCGGCAGGAAGCCGGAGTTGATGAAAAATGCCTGGTCGCGGTCGCGGGGGATGGGATAGAAGACCTTCAGCTTTTTATCCTTCTCGGCATACCAGCGCCACTGGTCGTCGTGGCGGTCCCAGTCTGAGATATAGGTATCGAAAAGCCTGGCGTACAGCACGGATGGCTGGTGCACGCTGTTGTCGTTATCGGCAAGCAGCTCTTCCAGCAGTTTCATGGTGTTGTAGGTTTTGCTGGCGGTCACCGGTTCGCGTTCTTCAAAAAGATACAGGCCGTTCGCGAAATCTTTCCGGTAAATGCCGAGCGCGGTATCGTCAGGCAGATATACGAAGGAAGGCGTGGTATGCGGTAAGCCTGCGGCTTTGGCCAGGGGAGATACTGCCAGCGGGGCGTAAGGGTTTGCGGCTGATATCTGGTCCTGCACGATCTCTTTGGCGAAGGTTTCCCGCAGCACTTCCGGTATGGCCGTCACGGGCCATTTGCGCAGCGAGCGCAGCACCCATTCCTGGCCTGTACTGTCTTCGAGGCGGAGCGAGCGGGTTTGTTTGCCGCCGCCGCGTTTCAGTATTTTAAGCCCGCCTTTGGCGGTATCGAGGTCGATCACGGGGAAGGTGAGGGGCGTAGCCCATACATCGCGGTAATTGGTGCCGAGGAACCATTTGTGGAAACCGTTCACGTCCGCATACTGAGGGTCGGCGGGCAGGGTGACGGTGGCCGGATGCTCCTGCGCTGCCTGCACGGCCAGGCGTTGTTTGTAGTCCTGCAGGTTCAGCAGGGGCTGGCTGTAGATGGGCGCAGCATCGGTATCGTTGTAGAAGTCCGCGCGCACGGCGCCGTTCTTCATCACGGTAATAACACTGTAGCCGTTCATTTCCGTGGCAAAAAGGGAGTTCCTGCCTTTCTTCGCCCTGTTATCTTTCGCGCCGGAACCGCTTACGATGTAATTCCTGTCGCGCTCGCGGATCAGCTGGAGGCTGTGGTCATGGCCGGAAACGAATACCACGGCGGCATCCCCCGGCATGGCCTCTTCTATGCCGGCTATCATTCTTTTATAGAGCGGGTGCGGCAGGTCTTCGCGCGTGCCGAACACCCCGCGTACCAGCGGGTACACGGATCCGATCACGGGCAAAGGCACATAGAGATAGGGTTTGGCATCCGTTAAAGGGAAAATATGCTGCTTGAGCTTAAAATATCCTCCATGTATACCGTGGCTGCGCAAAGGGTGGTGGCCCGCGAATACCAGCAGCTTGCCCGGGTTGCGGGCGGCGATATCCGCCAGCTCGCTCAACACTTCATCTTCGGTTTTCTGGTCGCAGCCCGATTCTATGCCGGGCTTGAGGCCGGGGTACAGCCACCATTCGGTGTCCATAATGACCAGCAGCACATCGTTGCCGAGAGGCACTGTTACCGGGCCGGGGCAACCGTCTTTCGGCAGGAAGTTCACGTTAGGCAGCAGCAACGAATCAATATAATGCTGCTGGTTGCGGATCTGCCGCCATCCGTCCGGGCGGTGCTTGCTCCAGTCGTGGTTGCCGGGAACGAATATGCCGTCGGCCTTCGTGCCTTTCACGAGGCTCACCTGGTAGTCGAGAATGGAGC